>CAOOJO010000058.1 GCA_948496895.1 uncultured Acetatifactor sp.
CGGAAAACTTCATCATGGCAGTGGGACATTTGATTATGGGGATTGGGGAGTATGGTTATAGGAAGCTGGAGGAAAAATGGCGGCGTTCCCTATATAAACAGCGGCAGGGCCAACGTTCGCCTGCCTCTGCCTGTATATGCTGTAGACCTGAAATGCGTTTTGGCCCAGCGGCATTGTCAGGCCTTTGATTTATAGATGGCAAATCATAATGTATTCGTCCTCATTCTCCTTTATAATCTCAAAGCCAGTCTTTAGATATAGTTTCACCGCATAATTGGCCTTTTGGACGGAAAGAGAGACCCGTCCGTACCCCTGGGATTTGAGCAGGGCAAGGATCTCTTTCATCATGCCTGTCCCAATGCCAAAGCCCCGATATTCTTTATAAAGTGAGATTGCCAAAGAGGGCGTCTCATCGTCTACATGTCCGTAATCATTCATGATACGGGCCCAAACAGCCCCGACGATTTTGCCGCCAACCTCTGCCGCTAATCCCCAGTCGTCTTTCGCTTCTCCGAAATGCTCAACATAGACTTGCAATTCGGGAGAAGCGATAATGGTTTTGGGTGGAGGTTCCGCACCCTCCGGAACAAAGATTGCCTCATATAGAAAATTATCCAATAGCGGATATTCCTGCTTTTGCATTTCCCGTATCGTTACGTCCATAGTTGACCTCGACTCTCTATTTTCAAATATTCTAGCATATTCCAGACAATGCTTCAATGGGTCATTACGAATGTATTGACTTGATGTTGTTTGTTTGCTATTCTTAGAGCGGAAATAGAGTAGGGGAGGAGATTTGCCATGGCAACATACGTCATATCCGACATACACGGCGAATACGAAATGTTCCTGGAGCTGCTTGACGAAATCGGGCTAAGAGCAGAAGACACCTTATACATCCTGGGGGATATCCTTGACAGAGGCCCCCATCCCATCCAGACCCTGCTGATGCTCATGAAAATGCCCAATGCCATATGCCTGGCGGGCAACCATGAGCTTATGGCCTTAGAATGCCTGGAGTTCCTCATGAAGGAAATCACGGACATCTCCATCGAGGAGCTGGATGAAAAAATGTTGGACAATCTTGTGAGCTGGCAGTACAATGGGAGCAGCACCACCATATCGGAATTCCGCGCGCTGAGCCGCGAAATGCAGAGAACGACAATCGATTTCATAAAGGAATTCTCAATCTATGAGGAACTGACCATCGATGGAAAGGAGTATCTGCTGGTCCACGCCGGACTCGGCAATTATTATCCGGGGAAGGACATCGAGGAGTATTCCCTGAAAGAGCTGCTATGGGAGAGGGCGGAGTATGACATCCAATACTTTGAGGATGTATCTGTGGTGACAGGCCATACGCCCACCCAGGGAATCGAAGGCAACCCCAGGCCGGGATATATTTTCAAGGGCAATAACCACATCGCCATTGACTGCGGCTGCTTCATCCCGGGAGGCCGCCTGGCCGCCATATGCCTTGACACCGGCGAGGAGTTCTATTCCTCATATAATGGAGAAGGAACAGGGAGGCTCCGCGTCTGAGGCGCGCCATGGATAGGAAGTTTAGAAATCTTTAAGAGTTAATTCGTTTTTTTCACATTTCTGCTATTGATTTATCAATTAGTTGTATCTATAATAGACTTCTGATGATAGAATCCAAGACAGGATTCTTAGAAACTGCTTTGCACTTTGCACTGGGTAGGGGATGACAGTGAAGAAGACGAAACGGGGTAACTATGGATAATCAGATGAACCAATACGACAACGGCGGAGGATACAACAACGGCGGGCGCGGCAACATGCCCGGCGGAAACGGCGGCAATGGCAACGGGAACCAGCCCCCCAGGCGGCCGAACATCATGATGATACTGCTGGCAGGACTGAGCACAGTGCTGCTGGTTTTCATGCTCTGGAACCTGATGTTCGGCTCCAGCGGCAGCTCTCAGGAGATCAGCTATACCAAATTCCTGGAATACATCAACGCGGATCAGGTGGAGGCCGTGGAGGTGCAGAGCACCGGCCAGGTGCTGTTCACCCTGAAGGAGGGCGTGACCCCTCCCGTGGAGGCGGCTCCGGCCATACAGGGGTATCCTTTCTACGGCAATGTACAGACCACCTACTCCACCATCATCATGGAAGACCTGGACACCCTCACCTCCAGACTGGAGGCCCACGGCGTGGACGGCACCAGGGTGCTCAGCGACAATTCAGGCCGCATCCTGGATATCTTGCTGTACGTGGTGCTGCCGGTTCTGCTGATGTGGATCCTGCTGGGCGTGGTGTTCAAGAAGATGGGCGGCGCGGGCGGCCCCATGGGCGTGGGCAAGAGCAACGCCAAGGTCTACGTGCAGAAGGAGACGGGGGTCACCTTCAAGGACGTGGCCGGTGAGGACGAGGCTAAGGAGTCTTTGGTGGAGGTGGTGGATTTCCTCCACAATCCGGGAAAGTACTCCAAAATCGGCGCCAGGCTCCCCAAGGGCGCATTGCTGGTAGGCCCTCCCGGAACGGGCAAGACGCTGTTGGCTAAAGCTGTGGCCGGAGAGGCCCATGTACCCTTCTTCTCCCTGACAGGCTCTGACTTCATCGAGCTGTACGTAGGCGTGGGCGCCAGCCGCGTGCGCGACCTGTTCAAGGAAGCCACCAAGAATGCCCCCTGTATCATATTCATAGACGAGATAGACGCCATCGGCCGCAGCCGCGATTCCAAGTATGGCGGCGGCAACGAGGAGCGGGAGCAGACCCTGAACCAGCTCCTCTCCGAGATGGACGGCTTCGACAGCTCCAAGGGCATTTTGATATTAGGGGCGACTAACCGCCCGGAAATCCTGGACAAGGCCCTGCTGCGCCCCGGACGCTTCGACAGGCGCATCATCGTGGATAAGCCTGATTTGAAGGGGCGCGTGGAGATCCTGAAGGTCCACGCCAAGGACGTGAAGATGGACGAGACCGTGGATCTGGATGCCATAGCCCTGGCCACCAGCGGCGCCGTGGGTTCCGATCTGGCCAATATGATCAACGAGGCGGCCATCAACGCCGTCAAGGAGCGCAGGGACTACGTGTGCCAGAAAGACCTCTTCGACGCGGTGGAGGTGGTTCTGGTGGGCAAGGAAAAGAAGGACCGTATCATGAGCAAGGAGGAGCGCAAAATCGTCTCCTACCATGAGGTGGGCCACGCCCTGATCAGCGCCCTGCAGAAGAACTCCGAGCCCGTGCAGAAGATTACCATCGTGCCCCGCACCATGGGGGCCCTGGGATACGTGATGCACGTGCCCGAGGAGGAGAAGTATCTGAACACTGAGGCGGAGCTGCGCGACATGCTGGTGAGCCTGGTGGGCGGGAGAGCCGCGGAGGAGGTGGTCTTCGACACCGTCACCACCGGCGCTGCCAACGATATCGAAAAGGCGACAGATATTGCGCGAAATATGGTGACACGTTACGGCATGAGCAAGAAGTTCGGCCTGATGGGGCTGGCCACGGTGGAGAGCCAGTACCTGGAGGGCAGGACGGCCCTGAACTGCAGCGATGCCACGGCGGCGCAGATAGACGCGGAAGTGGTGGAGATTCTGAAGGAAAGCTATGACAAGGCCCTGAAGCTGATTCGGGAGAACAGGGAGGTCATGGATAAGCTGGCGGAGTTCCTGATAGAGAAGGAGACCATCACCGGCAAGGAGTTCATGCAGATTTTCCGCAGGGAAAAAGGACTGCCTGAGCCCGAGGAGAAGGACGAAGAGGCCGGAAAAGAGACGCAGGGGCAGGAAGCCCGGGCAGCCCGGCCCGCAGACCGCGGGGCGGAAGACGCTCCGGCCAGGGAGACGGACGGCAGCGAAGAAGAACGCGCTCCGGAAACGGCAGACAGAGCCGCAGGCGGCCAGGAAGCCGACAGGGAGCCGGAACCGGAGAAAACCACAGGGCCGGAGACAGGACAGCCGCGGATTGCACAGGCTGGAGAGGAAGCTGTCCAGGCCGGAGAGGAAGCCCCCCGGGCGGTAGGAGCGCCTGCTACAGACAGCGAGGCGGCCCCGGAAGCGGAAACGCCTCCCCAGGACGCCCAGGATTCGGCAGACGTCCCCCAGCCGGAAGTCCGGGCAGCGGACGACTGCCCCGTAGGCAGGTTCTCCAATGGCAAGATAGATTAGAAAAATCAGACAAGCCTTTCTCATACATTGGGAGAGGCTTGGTTTTTCATACGCGGGCCCGCATTTGGAAGGCTGCCGCAGGAGCGGCGTGCGGGCCTCGCGGCGGGCGGAGGAGAAGGCATTCCTTCGCCCGATCAGGAAAAGGAGCCCGTTATGTTCAACGTCGAAGAAGAACTGAAGAAACTGCCCAAAGAGCCCGGCGTCTATATCATGAGAGACGACAAAGATGTAATCCTATATGTGGGCAAAGCCGTGAATCTCCACAACCGCGTCCGCTCCTATTTCCGGGAGAACATCGGCAGGGGCCCCGCCATCGACAAAATGGTGTCCCTGATAGCCCGGTTCGAGTACATCGTCACCGATTCCGAGCTGGAAGCCCTGGTGCTGGAGAACAACCTGATCAAAGAGAACTCCCCCAAGTACAATACCCTGTTGAAGGACGACAAGACCTACCCCTACATCAAGGTGACTCTGGGGGAGGATTACCCCCGCGTCCAGTTCTCCCGGCTCATGAAAAAAGACAAATCCAAATACTTCGGCCCCTACACCAGCGCGGCGGCCGTGAAGGATACCATCGAGCTGCTGAACAAGCTCTACCATCTGCGGACCTGCAACCGCAGCCTCCCCAGGGACATAGGCGCGGAGCGCCCCTGCCTGAACTACCACATCAAGCAGTGCCTGGGCCCCTGCCAGGGCTATGTGACAAGAGAGCAGTACCGGGAACAGGTGGAGCAGGCCCTGGAGTTCCTGAACGGAAACTACAGCCCCATCTTAAAGGAGCTGGAGGGAAAGATGCGCGCCGCCGCCGAGGAGCTGGACTTCGAGACCGCAGCCACCTACCGGGATCTCCACGACAGCGTGAAGCAGGTGGCCCAGAAGCAGAAGATTACGGACAGCGCGGGGGAGGACAAGGACATCATCGCCCTGTACCAGGACGACAGGGAAGCCGTAGTGCAGGTGTTCTTCGTCCGGGACGGCAAGCTGATCGGGCGGGAGCACTACTATATGACACATGTGTCGGAAAACAGCAAAACGGAGATCCTGGAGAATTTCGTGAAGCAGTTCTACGCGGGAACCCCCTTCATCCCCCGGGAGCTGATGCTGCAGTGCGAGATAGCGGACAGGGAGCTGATCGAGAAATGGCTCACCGGGCGGAAAGGAAGCCGGGTGTATGTCCGCGTGCCAAAAATCGGCTCCAAGGAGAAGCTGGTGGAGCTGGCCGCCCAGAACGCCAGGCATATCCTGGAGCAGGACAGGGAAAGGCTCAAGCGGGAGGAGGGCCGTACCATAGGCGCGGTGAAGGAGATTGCCTCCCTCCTGGGGCTTGGGAAGATCGAGCGCATGGAGGCCTTCGACATCTCCAACATCAACGGCTTCGAGAACGTGGGATCCATGATAGTATTTGAGAAAGGCAAGCCTAAGCCCAGCGACTATCGGAAATTCCGCATCAAGACCGTCTCCGGCCCCGATGACTACGCCTGCATGCGGGAGGTGCTCACCAGGCGCTTCCTCCACGGCCTGGAGGAGAGCAAAGAGCTGGAGGAGAAGGAGATGGACCAGACCTATGGGAGCTTTACCAGATTCCCCGACCTGCTGATGATGGACGGCGGCAGGGGCCAGGTGAACATCGCCCTGTCCGTGCTGGAGGAGCTGGGGAGTTCGATTCCTGTCTGCGGCATGGTGAAGGACGACAGCCACCGCACCAGGGGCCTGTATTTCAACAATGTGGAGCTTGCCATCGACACCCGCTCCGAGGGCTTCAAGCTGATCACCAGGATCCAGGACGAGGCCCACCGCTTCGCCATCGAGTACCACAGATCCCTGCGCAGCAAGGCCCAGGTGAAATCCGTGCTGGACGGCATCCCCGGCGTAGGCCCTGCCAGGAGGAAGGCCCTGATGCGGGGCTTTAAATCCATCGAAGAAATCAAAGCGGCGTCCGTGGAGGAGCTTGCCGGCCTGCCGGAGATTAACCGCAGGGCCGCGGAGGCCATCTATGGCTTTTTCCACAAACCGGAGGACGGCTCCGGCACTTCCGGCACGGCTTGACGCCGGACGCTTCATTTTTTCTTTAGAAACTCTTCACATTGAGGTTTTCTTGTGTTACAATCAAGATAACTTAGCGCAAGGAGACAAGCCATGGAAAGTGTCAGACTGACCCGCCTCATTGAGAAAATGAAACTGGAGAACCTCACGCCGGAGATCGATGTGTCGGACATCCGCCTCACCCAGCCCGAAATCAACCGCCCTGCCCTGCAGCTCACCGGCTATTTCGAGCATTTCGACGCCACCAGGCTCCAGATCATCGGCTTCGTGGAGTACACCTATATGGAAGGCCTCTCCGATGCCAGGAAGCGGGAAATCTATAACGAATTCATGGAATACGATGTGTCCGCGGTGGTGTTCTGCCGGGAGCTGAAGCCAGATCCCATCTTCATGCAGGCGGCCCTGGCCCACAGGATTCCCCTCCTGTCCTCCAAGAAGACCACCTCCATCTTCATGGCCGAGTCCATCCGATGGCTGAACGTGAAGCTGGCCCCCTGCATTTCTGTCCACGGCGTGCTGGTGGATGTCTATGGGGAAGGGGTGCTGATTACCGGCGAGAGCGGCATCGGCAAGTCCGAGGCTGCCCTGGAGCTGATCAGGAGAGGGCACCGGCTGGTCACCGACGACGTGGTGGAGATTCGCAAGGTGAGCGACGACACCCTTGTAGGCTCCGCACCGGACATGCTCAAGCACCTGATTGAGCTGCGGGGCATCGGCGTGGTGGACGTGAAGGCCCTGTTCGGCACCTCCTCCGTCATGGACACCCAGAACATCGACCTGGTGATCCGCCTGGAGGACTGGGACAGGGACAAGGAGTACGACAGGCTGGGCCTGGAGGAGAACTATACGGAATACCTGGGCAACAAGGTGGTGTGCTACAACATTCCCATCCGTCCCGGCCGGAACCTGGCGGTGATCTGCGAGTCCGCCGCCGTCAACCATCGCCAGAAGAAAATGGGCTACAACGCGGCCCAGGAGCTATACACCCGGGTACAGAATTCCTTCGCGAAGAACAGGGACGAGGACAGCTGGTAGGCTCTCAGGGAAATGGACGAAAGGTACAGCAACAGCATAAAGCATAGAAAGGACAGGGAACGTATGAGTAGGTATGCATTTGGGGTGGACGTAGGAGGCACGACGGTAAAGCTGGGTCTGTTCGATGGGGAGGGGACGCTGCTGGACAAGTGGGAGATTCCCACCGTGACGGAGAACCAGGGCGCCGCCATCCTGCCGGATGTGGCGGCCAGCATCAAGGGAAAGATGGAGGAGAAGGGCCTGGAGGAAGCGGATGTGGCGGGCATCGGCATCGGCGTGCCTGGGTCTGTGAACCGTAATGGGCTGCTGGTGGGCCGCGCCGTGAACCTGGGCTGGGATTCTTTTGACATACCGAAGGCTTTGGACGCATATATTAAGGTACCGGTGAAGGCGGCAAATGACGCCAATGTAGCCGCCTTCGGCGAGATGTGGCAGGGCGGTGCCAAGGGATACGAGAACATGGTGGCCGTGACCCTGGGCACAGGCGTGGGCGGCGGTATCATCGTGGAGGGAAGGCTTTTGGCCGGCGCTACGGGGGCCGGTGGCGAAATCGGCCATCTGCATCTGCAGGATGGCGAGGAGGAGACCTGCAACTGCGGGAACAATGGCTGCCTGGAGCAGTACACCTCCGCCACGGGAATCGTGCGCCTGGCGAAGCGTCGTCTCGGGGAGGATGAAAAGCCCAGCACCCTTCGCGAGGGTGAGATTACCGCCAAGGCAGTGTTCGATGCCGTGAAGGCAGGAGACGCGGTGGCCATAGAAATTGCGGAGCGCTTCGGCGACTACCTGGGCAAGGGTCTTGCCATCGTGGCGGCTGTAGTAAATCCTGAGGTCTTCGTTATCGGCGGTGGCGTATCCAAAGCGGGAGAGATTCTCCTGACGTTCGTGGAACCCAATTTCCGGAAGTACGCGTTCCCCCAGTGTAAGGGGGCGAAGTTTGTGCTGGCGGAGCTGGGGAACGATGCAGGCATCTACGGAGCGGCTGCGCTGGTTCTTCGGTAAAGAGGGAGCTGCGGATAAAAAGCAGTCGCCGGACATATGGGAAATAAAGAAAAGGGAAGTCAATTTCAATGATCAGTGGAGCAGTGGTGGAAGCATTACAAAGATACGTGCCCCGGGACAACATCCACCTGCAGGAGCCAATGGCAGGCCACACTACCTTTCGGATAGGGGGACCTGCCGATTGCTTTGTGCAGTTGGAGGACGAGGAACAGCTTAGGAAAGTGCGGCGGTATCTGGGTCTGGCGGGCGTGCCGTTTTTTGTGCTGGGCAACGGGAGCAATCTGCTGGTGGACGACGCTGGCTACAGGGGCGTAGTCCTGCAGATTGGACAAAAGATGAGCCATATTTCCGTACAGGGATGCCATATCATCGCAAAGGCAGGCGCTACCTTAAGGCAGGTGGCCGCCGCCGCATTGGAGCACGGGCTCACAGGCTTTGAGTTCGCCTCCGGCATCCCCGGCACGGTAGGAGGCGGCGTGGTGATGAACGCCGGGGCCTACGGGGGAGAGATGAGCCAGGTGGTGAACCAGGTCCGGGTGGTGAGCAGGGAGGGCGAGTCCATGGAGCTGGACAACGATACCATGGAGTTCCGGTATCGCGGCAGCGTCATTCGGGGCAGCGCCTTCACGGTGACGGAGGTCACCTTCCGTCTGGAGCCGGGGGACAGGGATGCCATCCGGGGGAAGATGGAGGAGCTGGCCGCAAGGCGCAGGGAAAAACAGCCCCTGGAGTACCCCAGCGCCGGCAGCACCTTCAAGCGGCCGGAGGGAAATTTCGCCGGGAAGCTGATCATGGAGGCGGGGTTCGCCGGATACCGTATCGGCGGCGCCCAGGTGTCCGAGAAGCACTGCGGCTTCGTAATCAACACCGGGGACGCCACCGCCAGGGACGTGAGGGCTCTCATAAAAGAGATACAGGAGCGGGTGAAGGAGCGGTTCCGGGTGGAGCTGGAGCCGGAGATCGTGTTTTTGGGATAGGACAGGGTTGCTGACATGGCCGTTCGGTGGACCGGGCGGCCGGAGGACATTATGAGATTCGTAGTAGTCACGGGGATGAGCGGCGGGGGAAAGAGCACCGCCCTGAAGATGCTGGAGGACGCAGGCTTTTACTGCGTGGACAATCTTCCGGTGTCGCTGGTGGAGAAATTCGCGGAGCTGGTCTCCATGCCCGGCAGCGAGGTGAACAAGGTGGCCCTGGGGCTGGACGTGCGCTCCGACCAGAGCTTCCAGGACGCCACGAAAATCCTGGAGAAGCTGAAGGGCATGGGCAGGAAGCTGGAGATCCTCTTCATGGATGCGGACGAGGGCGTCCTGATCAAGCGATATAAGGAGACCAGGCGCGTCCATCCCCTTGCGGTGGACAAGCGTGTGGAGGACGGCGTCAGAACTGAGCGCAGGGTACTTGAGAATATCAGGAAACATGCCGATTATGTAATTGACACCTCAAACCTGCTGACCAGGGAGCTGAAGGAGGAGCTGAACCGCATTTTCGTGGAGAACGAGGAGTACAACAGCCTGATGGTGACGGTGATGTCCTTTGGCTTTAAGCACGGCATCCCGTCGGACGCGGATCTGGTGCTGGACGTGCGCTTTCTGCCCAACCCCTTTTATATAGATGAGCTGAAGTGCAAGACAGGCAACGACAGGGAGGTGCAGGAGTACGTCATGGGCTTCCGGGAGGCGGAGGTCTTCATGGAGAAGCTCACGGACATGATACAGTTCCTGATACCTAACTATGTGAAAGAGGGCAAGAACCGCCTGGTGGTGGCCATCGGCTGTACGGGAGGGAAGCACCGCAGCGTCACGCTGGCAAACGAGCTGTACAGACGCATAAAGGACAAGGGCAAATACGGCTGCAAGCTGTACCACCGCGACATAACGCAGCAGGGGAAATAGACATGTCATTTTCCGGTGAAGTGAAGAAGGAGCTGGCAAAGCGGATCAACACCGCCAGACATTGCCAGATAGCCGAGCTGGCCGCGCTCATGAATTTCTGTGGGGGCTACGGGCAGAGGGAAGTGGATGGAGAGGCCCGATTTACCCTGGGCTTCCAGACAGAAAATGAGGCCGTGGTCAGAAAAGGCTTTACATTGCTGAAAAAAACATATAATATAGATACGGACATTGTGCTGCGGGAAGAGGATATAG
>CAOOJO010000059.1 GCA_948496895.1 uncultured Acetatifactor sp.
TTCCGGTGTACTGGGAGGTGGCCAGGGTGCTGCGGCCCCGCAGAAGCGGAGGGCGCTATGGCCGCAAGATGAACCTGCAGGCGAAAATCGTGCTGACCGCCACCCTGGCGCTGATCCTGGCAGGCGCGGCATTGACCCTGCTCTTCGAATATGACAATCCCGCCACCCTGGGGCCCTTGGGCTGGCCCGGAAAGGCACTGGCGGCGCTGTTCCAGTCCGTGACCCTGCGCACCGCCGGCTTCGCCACCATCCCCCAGGAGTCCTTCCGGCCGGCCTCCTGCCTGGCCTACCTGGTGCTCATGTTCATCGGCGGCTCCCCTGCGGGCACGGCGGGGGGCGTGAAGACCGTGACCATCGTCATGCTCATCGCCTCCATGCTGGCCAATATCA
This sequence comes from uncultured Acetatifactor sp., assembly GCA_948496895.1. Taxonomy (GTDB): domain Bacteria; phylum Bacillota; class Clostridia; order Lachnospirales; family Lachnospiraceae; genus Acetatifactor. The sequence continues at coordinate 391 of CAOOJO010000059.1, forward strand.
AGGGGAAAAAGGACGTCACCGTCATGAACCGGAAGATTGCGGACGAAGCCATCCGCCGGTGCGTGGCCATCGTCACCTTCAGCTTCTCGGTGCTGATGGCGCTGACCGTGGCCCTTCTGGCCGTGCAGCGCAGCGATTTTCTGGACACCTTGTACGAAATGACCTCCGCCATCGCCACGGTGGGGCTGTCCAGGGGGCTCACCGGGGCGCTGTACCCCGCCGGGAAGCTGATCGTGGCCCTCACCATGTACCTGGGCAGGATCGGTCCCATCACCCTGGCGCTGGTGTTCAACAGCCGCACCCCTTCGGACAATATCTCCTATGCGGACAGCAAGGTCATCATCGGTTAGATAAATCGCTTGACAACAGTATATCGCAGTGCTATACTATCATATATCGAAGCGCGATGCATTGCAGTGCTGAGTGGAGGTGGACAGAGTGGACAGCCATATCCGGAAAGTATATGTGCCCATGACCGAGACAGGTTTCTATATCCTGCTCTGCCTAAGGGAAGAGGCCCACGGATACAGTATCGTGAAGAACACGGAGAAGCTGACGAAAGGCGAAATAAAAATCAGCCCCGGGACATTATACGGCAGCCTGTGCAAGATGGAAAAGGACGGATTGATCCGTTTTGTCAGGGAAGAGGAGAACCGCAAGCTCTATCGCATCACGGAGCTGGGCACGCAGGTGCTGGACCTGGAGATGAAGCGGATCGAACGTCTGTATCAAAACATGCTGGAGGCGAGATGACATGAAAGGCAAAAAGACTGAAATGAAATTTTTCCCCATTCCTCAGTGGAAGAAAGAGGAGAGGTATTTAAGGGAGCAGCATAGGAAAGGCTGGAGATTCGTGAAAGTGAACGCTCTATGCTTGTACCATTTTGAAAAATGCTCGCCAGAGGATGTAGTCTATCAGTTGGACTACAACCCTGACAGCATCGCCCGAAAAAGCGAATATGTTCAAATGTTCCAGGACTGTGGATGGGAATTCCTGCAGAACTTCATGGGGTACAGCTATTTCCGCAAGACAGCCCGGGAAATGGACGGGAGGGACGAGGAGATCTTCTGTGACGACGCTTCCCGGCTGGATATGATGAAGCGGGTCTTCAAAGGGCACGTGGCGCCTCTTATAGCCCTGTTTTTTCTGACCATCATACCGCAGATTTATCAGCAGTATTCGCTCGATACGGCTTTCAGCCGGGGATTGCTGGTGTTCTTCTGCGTTATGTTCTGTATCTACCTGGTCATGTTCGTATCCTTTGCAGTTTCGTTCTGGGAATATTATAAATCAATCCATCGGTAGCGGCGGGGAGGTAAGGAATCGCTACTGTCCACTCGGTGTCGCCGAGAGGTGTCTTCATGCGCATTTTGCGTGAAAATCCCAAAGAATCTGCGTTTTGGTTCCGAAAAGGGAGTTGAATTTCTGCATAAAGTAGGTATAATATACCAAGGGACGAAAGCAAAGGAGAACATCTATGAAAAAGCAATCCCAAAAAGAATACATCGTCATCGGCTTGGGCCGTTTCGGCAGCAGCATCGCCCTGCAGCTGGAGGCCAACGGCTGCAAGGTCCTGGCCATCGACCGCAACGAGCAGCGCGTCCGGCTCATCGCCGATTACGTCACTTTGGCCATGTGCCTGGACGTGGCCAACGATGAGGCCTTAGAGGAGCTGGGCGGCAGGAACTTCGACGGCGCGGTGATCTCCATCGGCCACAGCCTGGACGCCTCGGTGCTGGCCACCATCTGGGCCAAGGAGCAGGGCATAGGCCAGGTCATCGCCAAGGCCTACGACGAGAAGCAGGGCAAGATTCTCACCAAGATAGGCGCTGACAAGATCGTCTATCCAGAAAAGGAAATCGGCGTCCAACTGGCGAACGACCTGGCGTTCAGCAATATGTTCGATACCATAGAGCTGTCCTCGGAATACTCCATCGGCGAGATCATCACCCCCACCGACTGGATCGGCAAGGACCTGCGGACGCTGAAGCTCCGGGAGAAATACGGCGTGAACGCCATCGCCATCAAGCGGGGCGGGACGCTTCTGGTGAACCCTCCCGCGGACCAGCCCACCAAAAAGGACGATGTGTTCATGCTCTTAGGGACAAATTCCACCCTGAAGAAGATTGCCAGCGCGAATGCCCCGCGGAAGAACTGATTCTTTTTATTTCATGACCAGCTCTCATCCTCCGGCAGGGGCTTTGGAGGTTCATGGGCAATATCTGACAGCAAAACACTCCAGGCATGTAGCCGTCATGCCTGGAGCCGTTCCGACCCGGAGCCGGAAAAATGTTGGCCGACTATTTTTTCTTATAGCGCCTGTCCCGATTGCTCCCGACTATCTCGATATAATCGGAAAGCCCCTGTAAAACGACTTTCGTGCGGCTTTCTTTTAGATTCAATAAATCACAAAAATCCCGAATTCCATATTCTTTCCCTTCTTCCATAAATGCGAGAATCTTGTCATACTGCATTCGGGTCTTTTTCGTCACTTTTTTATCGCCGCTTTTTATCGCCGCTTTTTTATCGCCGCTTTTTATCGCCGCTTTTTTATCGCCGCTTTTTTCATTTCCACTCTCTTTCTTTCGCCAAATACCATCTGCACCTACTTGCCCATATTGGCCGTATCTTAGCATGGAAATATATTTTTCGCATCCATATGCGCTGATGGAAACACCTCCGTTTTCAGCATCTATGAGCGGAAGCGGCGCGCCAACCTTTTTACATTCTGCTTTTATCTTTACAAAGCCTCTGCCCCATGCCTCCACATCCCCTGAGCGAAAGGACACATCCGCAATTTTAGGATTGTGCGGTACAGATTCATGTTTCTCGTATACCCGTTCATCCGTAGGCACACGTTTTGACCAGGAGCCCATATTGAAAATAACGATTCTGTCTTCATAAACAGATACCTGGACCGGCACACCTGTTGCATAATCCTTATGATTGACTGAATTCAGAAGCATCTCACGAATCATGCCTCTGGTAAGCATATGGGTCTCTGTCCGCTGAATGCCCTCATAATCCACCAATGCCTTGAAATACTTTGTAAAAATCAAATCAATCGCTTTATCGACCTGTAAAAGAAGCGGCCCCTCCACAACGTCCTGATACTGCAGATCCTCTATCGGTTCCGCGTCTTCGCCAAAAGCTCCTACCAGTGAAAAATAACCGATTTTAATATAGGATCCCGTTACATAGCGATCCGGCGTGGGATGAAACAGCAGAATCGCTGCCCTTGTCAAATATTCTCCATCAAACAGCTTCAGATTGCGCAGCAATAGCTCGTCAGAAACATTTACCTCACCTTCTGTCATCCTGTTGCTTCTAACTGCTTTCTCTCTGAACGCCTGCAATGCGTCCTTGCTCAGGTCCGCCACGCTGACCTCCGGAACAGGGACTGCATCCCACGTTTTTCCGGCACGCTCCAAAAGAAAATTCTGCAATTCAAAGCCATTTAATTCGTGCAATGTGGAACCGGAACGTTTATAGTATTTTCCATCACACGAAATGGCAAAGGGATATTTTATGATTTCTATGGAGATATACTCTCTGGTGCCATCCGCTTCTTCCCATATTTTGTTCTCTTTTTCAATCAAAGCAAGGGATTTGCAACGTTTATCGGTACTTTCTATCTTTTCAGAACTTAGTTTTCCGCAGGCATATTGGTTGATCAGCTTCTCTGAAATGCTTTTGGGAATAAGGTTCCCGAAACGTATATTTTCAGCTCCATTCGCTTTATGGATGTTGATGCTGGCTATAATCCCTAACTTGTCATGAATCTTGTTCGGCAAGCCCTCCAGCATCCTTTTGGAATCTTTGATTCCGACCACATAACCATCATCATTTACCCCAATGTATAAAATGCCGCCTTCCGTATTGGCATACCCGCACAGCCATTTTAGAAATTCATCCTGCCATGACCATTTCCATTCCATTTGTTGGGATTCCTGGTTTTGCTGTGGTCTTTCATGATATGAATTCGTTTTATCCATAAGATTCCTTTCAAATCCTGTCATTGTTACGCAGAGGGCCTTTGGCCGCTCTTTGGCCGCTCCTCCGCCCGGGAGAGGCCGCGCTTATTTCATGACCATCTCCCCATCCTCCGGCAGGGACTTTAGCGGTTCATGGGGCAGCGTCTGGTACCAAAATGCCACGGATGTGTAGTCATCATATCTGGGGCCTGTCCAGCCCAGATTGTCCAGGGTCATCCGGAAGCCGGTCTCAAAGTGGATAGGATCCGGCACATGGAAGCGGTACAGCAGGAAGCGCTGCTGCCCGTTGTAAAAGGCCGCATTGTCGCCCAGGATGGCGAACATGCCGGTGTAGAGGCCGCTGTAGGTGTGGTATCTTTTCAGGTAGATATCGTTCCCGAAGCCATAGGCGCCTCCGAAGTAGTCCTCTGTGCCGGTATAGTGGATGGACGGGTATGGGTCGTCGTCGATGTACATCCTGGCCTCCCCCTCCACCCAGCAGGTATTGTTGCCGTTCATGCCCGCTGCCAGGGTCAGGCCCAGGAACTGGCCCTTTCCTTTGATATTGTCGATGACAGTGTAGGAGCGGCCCTTCTGCACGGGATGCTCCTGGCGGTAGGACGCGTGGAAGTAGCCGATGTTTTCGGGCAGATCCATGTAGCATCCCGTTATCATATAGAAGAGTGTCTTGTCTTCATCGCTGCGGTTTTCCATGGTAATCCTACAATGCTTTCGGAAAGGCATTTCCCAGTAGCAGTTAAAGCCTCTCCCGGGAGCCACCAGAATCTTAGCGGAATTCAAGATGGGGTATCTGCCCTCCCGGTCTTCGAAGTTCTCATCGTAGGCGCAGCCGAAGAAAGCCGATATGGGCGCTTCCACGGATGGAGTCTCGTCCCCCTCCCAGTAGATGCGCAGAATGAAGCTGTGGCCCACATATCCCGTGAACCAGATGTTCTGAATCATTCCCGGCCCCTCTGCATCCACCAAAGTGACAGTCTCCCCGGGATGGATGTCGATGCAGGGGCGCAGCTTGGTGCAGTCTCCGCCCCGGGAGCCGCCAGCCCTGGCACCGGTGGGATTTTCGGCGGAAAAGGCGAAGGTCCTGATGTCCTGGATCAGGCTGATGTTTTCCATTTTCTACCTCCTCAAATGCTTAGTATGCTATAAGTCAAGCTGTCCCGATCGTAGCATATAATCTTATCACTGTCAACGGCATATGAAAGGCAATATCCCGCCCATTACAGCGTCAGCCTGTCCTCCATGGAGGAAGCTGTTACGCCGGATATACGGGCCTCCGCCCAATTCTCGACACCAAGCCGGGCCATGGCGGAGGCTTTCGGTTTCTTGCCCCAGGCCCGGGAGCAGCCGCGCTGCCACCAGATAAGGTACAGCAATGTCAGCGCCGGACGCGCTACCACCAAATCAAGTACAGCAAGGTCAACGCCAGCCCGATGCAGAACAGCAGCAGGCCGAAGGACAGGCTCCGCTGGATGATGCGGTTGGTCTCCCTGAACTGCTCGTTCTTCACCGCCGCCAGGTGCAGGTAGTCCCTGTGGAGAGGGCTTTTCCTGCGCCAGGTATGGTTGCCGAGAGCCTGAATCGCGTTCAGCGCCCGGCCCAGGCTCTCTGTGAGCACATTGCCCTCGGGGCGCTCATGGGGTAGGGGGCTGTCCCGGTACAGGGTCTTTCGCAATGCCACCACCAGGCCGTCCGCCAGGCTGTCCAGAATCCTGCAGAGCACTCCGGCTATTGTGGACAGGGTCTTTAAAATCAGCGGGCTGCTGAGGATCCTGTCCAGGGCATTGCAGATACCGCCCAGGAGCCAGGGCAGGAAGCGGAGCATCAGGGGCCTGTAGATAAGCTCCTCCAAATCCAGCCATTTGGGCCAGATGTCCATATATTCCCCTTTGCTGTTACGCAGGCGCCTTCGGATGAACGCCAGATACACTGCCGTGCCTATTCCGATGGAAATCAGGCCGCCCTTCAGGTTTCCCGGGCTGAAGTAATGCACCGTGTGTCCTGTTTCCGTAATCTGCAGGAAGCCCTGGGCCAGGCCCGCTGCCCTGTCCATGAGGGCGTGGGGGCACAGGCCCCAGATGAGCAGCAGGGCCGCGCTTCCCGCCAGGGCAAAGGCGGAGGCCGGACTCATATACCGCTTCATCCCGTCATATTTCTCCTGCAGCGCGGGATCCCCGTTTTTTTCCACAAAAACCGCCACGAACAGCTTAGTCATGTAGGCCACGGTCAGGCCGCCGGAGAACAGGAACGCGCACTCCAGGAGCCGCATCCCCAGGCCGCCCCCATATTCCACGATGCTCTCATGCAGCAATGTCTTGCTGACGTAGCCGCCGAAGAGGGGGATTCCGCCGATGGCCAGGGCTCCTGTCAGGAAGATGGCTTTCAGCAGGGGCTTTTTTCTGCCAAAGCCCCGGATATCGTTGAGGTTCAGGGCGTGGGCGTTCATGTAGACCGCGCCTGCTGCCAGGAACAGCACCAGCTTTATCAGGGAATGGTTCACCATGTGCAGGAATGTCCCGTGGGCTGCCAATGTGCGGTATTCCGCATTCCCCTCCAGGCCGGGCAGGCTGAGCATCCCGATTCCTATCAGGATGAAGCCTATCTGGGACATGGACGAGCAGGCCAGCGTCCGCTTCAGATCCACGGAGAATACGGCAAGCACAGCGCCCCCCAGCATGGTGGCCGCCCCCAGGGCCAGTATCAGCAGGCTCCAGGCCCTGTCCTGGGGGAACAGGCAGCAGCCCAGGATCAGGATGCCGTAGATGCCGGTTTTGGTCAGGATGCCGGAGAGCAGGGCGGAGGCAGGGGCAGGGGCCACGGGATGGGCCTTGGGCAGCCAGATGTGCAGGGGGAAGGCCCCGGCCTTGGCGCCGAAGCCGAAGAGCAGGCAGGCTCCCGCGGCGTAGAGCGTGTTTTTCTGCTGGCGGACTGCCACGGCATTGAGCGCGTCTTTCTGCTGGCAGGCTGCCACTGCACTGGGCAGCTCCTGGATAGTCAGCGTGCCCAGCTGGTGGTAGAGCAGGAAGACGCCCATGAGCATCACCAGGCCCCCTGTCACCGCTACGGCCAGGTAGGTGGCGGCAGCCCGCAGCGCCGGCCCGTTCTCCTCCTGGGCCACCCATACGTAGGAGGTAAAGGACATGATTTCAAAGAAGACAAAGGTGGTATATAAGTCCGCGGACAGGAACACGCCCATGGTGGCTCCCAGCGTCCACAGCAGGAAGAGATAGAAGCGGCCGCGGTGGTGGTGATGGGCGAAGTATTCCCTGGAGAGAATCGCGGCCATCATCCACATGAACGCGGCCACGCAGCCGTAGACGCACCGGAATCCGTCCAGAGCAAAGTGCAGGCCCAGGCCGCAGACACCGGGGATGTCCAGGGATAGGATCGGCTTCGCGCCATTGCCCATGGCAGAAAATGACACGATTGTCATAACGATGAATTCCAGCACCACAAAGGACGCTACAAGCAAGTCGCGCAGCGTCCCCCCGGATTCCCGGCCACGGGCATTTGCCTCTTTTTTTCCATCCGCCCGCCCTGCCAGATAGGCCAGAAGCCCAGCGGCAAAGGGGAAAAATATCAAAAATGCCAATCCTGTCTCCAATTTCGTCACCCTCCATGCCAAATCCATCAGTTCCTCCCGCGCCTCCAGGCATGCCGTCCAATGCCTAGAGCAGCTCTCTGGTCTTCCTGGCCAGATACAGGGGAAGATTGGTGATAGCCCCGTCCTTCCGGTATCCCCGCCTGGAAAAGCGTATCGCTGATTCCGGTCTGCGCTCAGAAACATAGCGCTTGAAAGAGGGCGCAGACCTGTCCTCACCGCCCTTGGCCTCTATGGGAATAATCTCTGTCCCATGCTGCACCACAAAGTCGATCTCACTGCTCTTGTCAGAAAAGTACCGGGGCGCAGTCTGGAATTGCCCGCGGAGCTGCTGCAGGATGAAGTTTTCCGTCAGCGGCCCCTTGAACTGATAGTCGCTTTTCAGCAGAATCGCGCTATTGTCTATCCCCGCCATCTGCTTCAGCAGTCCTGTGTCAAAGAGGAACAGCTTGAACTGGTCCAATCTGTCAAAAGCGGCAAGCGGATGCTCCATTTTCGCCACATTGTATACCCGGTTCAGCATTCCGGCGGAAACCAGCCACTCGATGGCTTCCTCGAAATCCCTGGCCCTGCCGCCCTCCCGGACAGCGCCGTACATGAATTTCTCATTCGCCTTGGCGAGCTGGGAGACGATGCTGCGGAACACCATGAGGATGCGCCCGCTGTTCACCTTGCCATTGTGCTTGGAAAAGTCATATTCATAGACCTCTATCAGCTCCCGCTGGATTCTGGACACTCTGGACGGATCATTATATCTTATCCAGGAGTCCACGCACTCCGGCATCCCTCCTATGATGAAGTAATAATTGCAGGCCTGGGAAAGGCGGTTGTGGAAAAGCTCCTCTATGGGCTGTCCCTTCTGGATATCGACATAATAGGCATAGAGGGATGGCTCCAGGGCCTCCAGGAATTCGTCAAAGGTCAGGGGCGCGATGTCCAGCAGATTGACCATGCCCACCGGATAGGATTTGGGCTGGGCCAGCAGCGTCCCCAGAAGACTGCCTGCCGCCAGGATATGGTACTCCCCTGCCCTTTCCCTGAAATATTTCAGGGCGTTCAAAGCCGATGGGCATTCCTGTATTTCGTCAAAGGCAATCAGCGTCTCTCCGGGCAGGATCTTCTCTCCGGCAATCAGGGACAGCAGCTCAATGATGCGCTGAGGATTTTTGTTCGCCTCGAAAACAGATTTCAGCTCCTCTTCCTCATCGAAGTTAAAATAGACAAAGTGTTCATAGCAGCTTCGTCCGAACTCCTTCATCAGCCAGGTCTTGCCCACCTGTCTGGCTCCTTTCAACACCATGGGCTTGCGGTCTTCGCTGTCCTTCCATCGAATCAGGTCCTCCAGGGCGTTCCGCCTCATGCCGCCACCGTCCTTTCCAACACTACGGTTTTCCTGAAAATATATGTTCCATCCCTTCTCTGTATCGGATGCCGTCTTTGCTCAGCATCTGGCATCTCTAGTATTGCACGTTTTTCCGAGTTTCACAACCTATTTCTGCACGTTTTTCTTAAAATTTATGGTTCACTTCTTCACATTATTCCGGCATTTACGTCTCTGATTTCGCACTTTTTTCTAAAAGCCTCTGTAAAATCACATTGTCCCAAAGGCAACCGCCTCCAGCATTTTTATGACAGGCCCGGAGCGCAGCCCAAAGCACACGATCAATGCCGCGAACACAAGCAGGGGCACCAGCATCCGCCACCCCGGCTCTCTCACATCCTCTATGGTGCCGTAATCGAAATCCTTTTTGGGAAAAAAGACCCTTACCACGATGCCAATCATATAAATCGCCGTCAGCAGGGCCGACAGAAGCAATGCCGCCACTCCCGCGTAGGCCAGCGGCTCCCCGCATTCCACCGCCGCCCCTGCCAGATACCACTTGCTGACAAAGCCGCACAGCCCCGGCACCCCCATCAGGGCCAGGGCCGCCACCGTGAAGCACAGGAACACCCTGGGCATCCTCCGGCCCAGCCCGTCCAGCTCATGGACGTAATTCCGGCCTGTCTGGTGGATCACCGCCCCGGCGCAGAGGAAGGAGCATATCTTCATGAAGGAGTGGAACACCAGATGGGCCAGGGCCCCCGTCATCCCCAGGGGCGTCATCAGGGTCACGCCAAAGAGAATATAGGACAGGTTGCTCACCGTGGACCAGGCCAGCCGCCTTTTGAAATGGGTCTCCTTCACCGCCCGGCTGCAGCCGTACACACTGGTGAAGACCACCAGCCCCCTCACCACCCGCTGGGCCCAGGTGCAGTCTATATCC
>CAOOJO010000060.1 GCA_948496895.1 uncultured Acetatifactor sp.
GGCCTGGATTTTTCCCAGATTCATGGGATACTGCATGGTATCTTCGATTTTGGCATTCCGGTAAGCCTCCAGAGCGCCCTGGACTGCCTCCACTTTATCATCTTTTGCCCTGATAATCAATAGGGTATCCACATGGGCGCTCATCATGGGCATCTCCGCCATGTAGTCCTCGTACATATCGGAGGTGATGCCGAAGCTCATCTCCAGCATGTCCGGCTCCAGCGCCATATCCGGCCAATAGCCCCCGTCCGCCGCCTCCACCGCCGCGGCCTTCAAATCCTCCATCTCCTGGCTCCAGCCCTCCCCGGCGCTGTCAGGGGCATCCCCGCCCTCCGGATCTTGCGCCTCTCCGCTGTCCGCGGATTCCTCCGGGGCAGCGCTTTCCGCCGGAGCGCTCTCCTTGCTCTCCGATGGAGCCTGCTCTGTACTCTCCTGGCTCGATGACTGCCCTGAATCCGATGCGCCCTCATCTCCCTTTCCGCCGCACCCGCAAAGCAGAAGCGCCAGCGCCAGCGCGCACAATGTGGTCAATCTCTTTTTCATCATAATACAACCCTCCTGATTCTGAAAAACCTCGTCTTATGGTCGACTGCCTTTAGTCTGTCCCGATTTGGATTTTCTACACGCATTGTAGCACAGTTTCGGCCAAAAGAAAAGACCACAGCGAAAGTCCGCACGATAGCTTTTCCTAATGTGCATGTATTCCTGTTGCATTTTGCGCATAGATAAAGTAAGATGGACTCAGCATTAGGAAACTGATTAAAACGGTAAAGTCGCGAAGGCGCACGAGAGGAACTTTCATGAGTGCACTTTCGAATGAAAGATCCTCTCATGGGGCGTGCGCTGAAGGGACTTTACTCTTTAGCGCTGTCGCGCAGCGACTTAAATTAGGAGGAATGGATATGAAAGGTGATTCTTTTCGCAACAAAAGGAATGGTTTCGAGACCATGGACGGCGGCATGGAGGGACAGGGTGCCGGCTCAAAGGGGAAAAATCCCGCCGGAAAAATCGTAGGTATCGTAGCCGCGGTGGTCATCCTGGCAGTGCTGGCCCTGAACTCCACCTATGAGATCAAGGAACAGGAGCAGGCGGTGCTGATCACCCTGGGGCAGGCCCAGGCCGTGTCGGAGCCCGGGCTCCATTTCAAGATACCCTTCATCCAGCAGGTAAGGAAGGTGAACACCACCATCCAGGGCTTCGCCATCGGCTACAACGCGGAGAGCGAGGAGGTGGACGAGGAGGAGTCCCTGATGATCACCTCGGACTTCAACTTCATCGATGTGGACTTCTACGTGGAGTACCGCTACAGCGATCCCGTGAAGGCCCTGTACGCCTCCAAGGCTCCGCTGGACATCCTGCGCAACATCAGCCAGAGCTGCATCCGCACCGTGATCGGCAGCTACCCCGTGGACGATGTGCTGACCACCGGGAAGAATGAAATCCAGGCCTCCATCAAGGAGATGATCTTAAAGCGCCTGGAGGATCAGGACATCGGCATCCAGCTTGTGAACATCACCATCCAGGACTCCGAGCCGCCCACCGTGGAGGTCATGGAAGCCTTCAAGGCCGTGGAGACCGCCAAGCAGGGCAAGGAGACGGCCCTGAACAATGCCAACAAATACCGCAATGAACAGCTTCCCTCCGCCCAGGCCAGGGCCGACGGCATCATCAAGGACGCGGAGGCCCAGAAGACCGAGCGCATCAATGAAGCCACCGCCCAGGTGGCCCGCTTCAACTCCATGTACCAGGAGTACATCAAGAACCCCGCCGTCACCAGACAGCGCATGTTCTACGAGGCCATGGAGGACGTGCTGCCGGATTTGAAGGTGGTCATCGAGAGCCCTAACGGGAATACCCAGACCATCTATCCGCTGGAGTCCTTCACCGGGACGCAGGAGGATGGAGAAGAAGAGCAGCCCGCTTCCAGCCAGAGCGCAATGCAGGGCAGCCCAGTCCAGGGCAGCCCAGTCCAGGGCAGCCCAGTCCAGGGCAGCGCCCCGCAGAGCAACGCCCAGGCCCCGCAGGACAGCACGGATGAGCTGGCAGAGGACTAACGGCCAGCTCCGGATGCCAGGCGGGCATCATAAATCCGACATCATGACAGATTCTAAAAATGGCAGATATAAATCAGCCTCTGCCGGGCAACCGTGCCAGAATGGCAGAATGAAACCGGAGGTATATACATGAAAATCGCAAAAAGAATCCTTTTAGTCATCGTATTGTTCGTATTGCTGGTGGCCGGCGCGTCCAGCATCGTCATCACCAAGGAGAATGAGTACAGCCTGGTGCGCCAGTTCGGAAAGATAGACCATGTGGTGGGGACGGCGGGAATCAGCTTCAAGGTCCCCTTCATCCAGAGCGTGGACACCCTGCCCAAGGAGATCCTGCTCTATGACCTGCCCTCCTCGGACGTCATCACCAGCGACAAGAAGACCATGATCTGCGACAGCTACATCCTGTGGTACATCGCGGATCCCCTGAAATTCGCCCAGACCCTGAACTCCTCCATCACCAACGCAGAGGGCAGGCTGGACGCCATCGTGTACAACTCCACGAAGAACGTCATCAGCAGCACCACCCAGGACGATGTGATCTCCGGGCGGGACGGGGAGCTCTCCGCCGCCATCATGGCCAACATCGGCGGCTCCCTGGACCAGTACGGCATCGAGCTTCTGTCCTTCGAGACCAAGAAGCTGGACCTCCCCGGGGACAACAAGGCGGCCGTGTATGAGCGCATGATCTCCGAGCGGGACAACATCGCCGCCACCTACACGGCGGAGGGCAGCTCCGAAGCCCAGATCATCCGCAATACAACGGACAAGGAAGTGACGGTGCTTCTGTCCGAGGCGGAGAAGGACGCGGAAATCCTGATTGCCGAGGGGGAGGCGGAGTACATGCGGATATTGTCCGAGGCTTACCGGGACGAGTCCAAGCAGGAGTTCTACTCCTTCGTCCGCAGCCTGGACGCGCTGAAGGCCTCCCTGACCGGGAAGAACAAGACCGTCATCCTGTCGCCGGATTCGCCTATCGCGCAGATTTTCTATACGAGATAGTCTGACAGGGGACTTAGTTCGAAAGGATGTGATTTTATGTGGGAGGAATTGGGAATCAGCAGCGGAACGGCCATCATCGTGCTGATTGCGCTGTACTTCATCATCAAATGGGCCGTGAAAAACGGCGTGAAGGAAGCCTATCGGGATATACGCGGCAGGGAAGAGCCATAGTGGATTTCCGCGGAATCTCTCTGAATGACAGGCCGCCCCGGTAAAAGGGCGGCCTGTTCCATGTCCTGTCATTCCACATCCTGCAGGGCGGCGAAGTCCTCCTCGCCGGTGCGGACCTTGATGACTTTGTCCACGTTGTAGACGAATATCTTGCCGTCCCCGATGTGGCCGGTGTAGAGGGCCTTCTTGGCGGCTTCCACCACGGTCTCCACGGGGATCTTGCTGACTACCACCTCCACCTTGACCTTGGGCAGGAGGGTGGCGTCCATCTCCACGCCGCGGTACATCTCGCCCGCGCCCTTCTGGATGCCGCAGCCCATGACCTGGGTCACGGTCATGCCGGTGACGCCAAGGTCGTTCATGGCCTTCTTCAGCTTGTCATACCGGGACAGCTTGGCGATGATGGCCACCTTGTACATGCCGCTGGCAGACACAGTCGGCTCTGCGGCCACCTGCACCGCTGCAGCCCGCTTGGCCTGGGATGCGTTCTCGTACACATCTGTGCCGAGGTCTGTATTTTCGTTTACATTCATGCTGTAGTTCGATACATCCATGATGGAGAAGCCGGAGTAGGCAGAGGCGAGGCCGTGCTCCGGGCCGTCCAGTCCTACGATCTCCTCTTCCTCCGTGACGCGCAGGCCCACCACGGCTTTGATGATCAGGAAGGCGATGGTGATGGTCACCGCGGCCCAAGCCCCTACGCTGAGGACGCCGATCAGCTGCAGGCCAAGCTGGCGGAAGCCCCCGCCGTAGAACAGGCCGTCGATCTCGCTGCCGGGGGCGCTGGTGGTGGCGAAGAGGCCTGTGGCGATGGTGCCCCAGATGCCGTTCATGCAGTGGACTGCCACCGCGCCCACGGGATCGTCTATGCGCAGCTTGTAGTCAAGGAGCCATACGCCGAATACCACCAGCAGGCCTGACACCGCGCCGATCACGGTGGCCCCCAGGGCATCCGTCACGTCACAGGGCGCCGTGATGGCCACCAGGCCCGCCAGGGAGGCGTTTAAGCACATAGATACGTCCGGTTTGCCGTACTTGACCCAGGTGAAGACCATGCATACCACGGTGGCCACGGCGGGGGCTACGGTGGTGGTCAGGAAGATGGAGCCAAGCTGCTCCACGCTGGTGGCCGCCGCGCCGTTGAAGCCGTACCATCCAAGCCACAGGATGAACACGCCCAGGGCACCCAGGGGGATGCTGTGGCCGGGGAATGCGTTGACCTTGGTCACCTTGCCGTCCTTGTCCTTCACGAACTTGCCTATGCGGGGGCCTAGGAGCTTGGCGCCGATCAGGGCGCAGATGCCGCCCACCATATGGATGGCGCAGGAGCCGGCGAAATCGTGGAAGCCCATCTGGGCCAGCCACCCGCCGCCCCAGATCCAGTGGGCCTCAATGGGGTAGATCAGGACGGATATCACCGCGGAATAGATGCAGTAGGACAGGAATTTCGTCCGCTCTGCCATGGCCCCGGAGACGATGGTGGCCGTGGTGGCGCAGAACACCAGGTTGAACACGAAGTTGGACCAGTCGAAGCTCTCGTAGGCCGTGAAGATGTCGAAGCCCGGCTTGCCGATCAGGCCCACCATGTCCTCGCCCAGCAGCAGGCTGAAGCCGATCAGGATGAACACCACGGTGCCGATGCAGAAGTCCATCAGGTTCTTCATGATGATGTTGCCCGCGTTCTTGGCCCTGGTGAAGCCCGCCTCCACCATGGCGAAGCCCGCCTGCATCCAGAACACCAGCGCCGCGCCTATCAGGAACCAGACGCCGAACAGCATGCTGTTCATTGATTCGTAGATTTCTTCTGTCATAATCTCTCCTCCTCTTTTTGGTAAGCCCTGTGCAGCCCATTCCGCGCAGGGCCCATATAAATGTGTGGGAAGCCTTTCCCATACATAAAGACGACACGTTGGGAATCCTTCGAGGCCCCTTCGCATCGTCGTATGTAAAAAAGGCGCTACGGTTTCCCATAGCGCCTTTGCTTTACGACTGTGAGTATAGCACCCTGCCATCCGGCTGTCAACAGATTTTTCCAGACAGGGGAGCGGCAGTTTTTTCGCAGAATGCACAAAAAATCGTGTAAATATCCTTTAAAACAGCCTGTTTCTTGTGTTATTTGTACAAATTCCCATTGGCTGTCAATGGATGTCAAATGGCGCTCCGCCACTTTCCCGCTGTCCGCCCGCCCTGGGAGCCTTAAATTTGGTAAGGTTTATGGATGGTAAAACGGCAATATTCCTTCTTTTCAACGTTCACATCCGCAGCCTTCCGGAAGCCCAGCTTTTCGCACAGCTTTATGGACGGCACGTTCCCCGGCTCCACGAGAGCCTGTACCTGCCCGAACTCCAGGGCGCTCCAGCCGTAAGCCAGGATAGCCCGGCAGACCTCCTCCGCATAGCCCCTGCGCTGCCAGGGCACGCCGATGATGAAGCCCAGCTCCGGCTCCTCGAAGCCCTCTCTGTAGGAGAAGCCCGCCCGGCCGATGACGGCGCCGCTCTCCCGCTCCACCACGGTCCAGACGCCGAAGCCGAAGAAGGTGTAGACCTTTTCGATATAATCCCGGACGTACTGCCGCTCCTCCTCCACATCCGGATAGAGGCCTTCCATGTATTCCGTGATGGCCGGGTGACTGTAGATTTGGTAGAACGCGTCCACGTCTCCGGGAACGGTCTCCCGAATCAGGCACCTGGCCGTCCCCAGGATGTTCCAGGGCAGGCCTTTGAGCCTACGGTAGACCCGCTCCGTATATTCCGGCTCCAGGTCTTCGGGATCCTCCACAGCGAAGAGGAAGGGGGAGAAGTCCTGCTCCCGGTTTCCCGGATGGAGATAAACCAGCACCGCCTCCCCCGCGGCCCGGAGCTCCCCGGCCCTCCGGGCATCGTCCGTCATGTACAGGATGCCGCGCCGTCCTTCTGTTACGATTTCTATTTTCTTACAGTAAGCCACGATTCCCTCCTCAAAGGTCTCCCGGGATGGCACTGCCGCGGGGAAGGCGCTAAAGCCTCGTAAAAAGCCCACGCAAAAACCTCGCGCAACCCGGATTTTCCTCTTTACGATTCCCATCTTTTCAGGTACAATAAATGAGATATTATCAGGTTTTCATTATACATCATTTGAATAAGAAAGGATATCAGATTATGGCACAAAATCCTGTAGTAACCATCACCATGAAGGACAAGGGCGTCATCAGGCTGGAGCTGTACCCTGAGGTCGCGCCTGTCTCCGTGAACAATTTCATCAGCCTGGTCAACAGGAAGTTCTATGACGGCCTCGTCTTCCACCGGGTCATCAAGGGCTTCATGATCCAGGGCGGCTGCCCGGACGGCACGGGCATGGGAGGCCCAGGCTATTCCATCAAGGGAGAGTTCGCCCAGAACGGGGTGAAGAATGACTTGAAGCACACGGAGGGCGTGCTGTCCATGGCAAGGTCCATGCATCCGGATTCCGCCGGGAGCCAGTTCTTCATCATGCACAAGAACGCGCCCCACCTGGACGGCGGTTATGCCGCGTTCGGGAAGGTAATCGAAGGGATGGATGTGGTGAACCGCATCGCCGAGACGGCTACTGATTATTCCGACAGGCCTCTGGAGCCCCAGATTATGGAGAGCGTTACGGTAGATACTTTCGGAGTGGAGTATCCGGAACCGGAGCGATGCTGATGCATCGCCCCGGGGCCAATCTCACACGGCCAGCTCCATGCGGCATATGATGTGATCCTGATACTCTTTGTCAAGCTCTATGAAATAGCCGCTCCAGCCCCAGACCCGCACAATCAGGTTCCGGTAATTCTCCGGATGTCTCTGGGCATCCAGCATTGTATCCCGGTTCACCGCGTTCAGCTGTAGCTGGTGCCCGCCCATGTCCATGAAAGACTTCACCAACGTAGCGACCTTCTCCACGCTCTCTGCCGTGCGAAACACCGTATCATGTAGTTCCAGCGTCAGCGGCCCACCGTTAATAAAACGGCGCAGATCCGGTTTGGAAAAGGACTGCATGATAGAGACCGGGCCGCTGCAGCGCGAAAACAGGCTGGGAGAATAATTGCAGCCAAGGCCCTCCCCCCGATGCCGTCCGTCCGGCGTAGCCGGCACATCCTTTGTATGCCAGACATAATACATGGCAGACCCCGTTCCGGCACGGAAGATACCGCCCCTGTCATTTCTCCTGCCTGCCAGCGCATCTGCGAAATCATCCAGCAGCCTACATGCAAATTCGTCCACATAGTCATCGTTATTTCCCATTTTGGGCGCTTCCCAGCGCAGAAGATTGCAAAGCTGTTCATCCCCTTCAAAATCCTTTTCCAGCGCGCGCTTCAGCGCTTCGGCATCTACTTTTTTCTCCTCAAAGACATTTTTCTTGACTGCCGCGAGGGAATCTGCGGCAGTTGCGATTCCTGTTCCATGAAAGCCGTAATTATTATACTTACAGCCTTCCGAAATGTCCGTGGCCTTTTCCACACATCCCTCCATCATCAGCGACACAAAGGGAGCGGGAAACAGATATACGTTTTTCACCTTTTCACACAGCCCATCTGCCTGACTGTAAATATTTCTCCTCACCTGCTCATAAAATGCTTCAAAGTCCCCGCATTGTGAAAGCTTTTGCTCCACTGCTTCGGACACCGCCTGGGTGAAGGAAAGCGCTCCGATATTGGGAATGTCCATAGCCGTCCCTGGAATGATGAACTCCCAGCACGCCGCCACCACATAATTGTAAGCGTCCTTTTTCTCGTACCCCAGGTTCAAAAGTCCCGGAATCACGATATCATCGTTGGAATACTGTGGAAAGCCCAGCCCCTGTTTCGTCAGCTGGCTCCCCAGCACATAGGTCTCTATCGGCGTGTTCTTATGCACGCGCAGGTTAATCTTCGGGTCAATCAGCTTTAATTCCAGGCTGGCGTGCAGGCACAATTCAGAGAGCGGATTGTAGCTGTCGCTGCCATCCTCGTTCAAGCCGCCCAGCACCATACTCTGCCCGTTGTCTCCCTGCTGCATGCCGGGGTAAAGGTCGCTGTCCCGGTTAAAGCTCAAAAAAAATTCTTCGAGCAGCTCCAGCGCACTCTCTTCATCATAAATCTCCTTGTCCATATCCCGCCGGAAATAAGGATACATATACTGATCAAATCGTCCCACTGTATTGTGGTAGTTTCCGCCACACCACATCACAAAATGCAGAATCCGAAACATCTGCAGCGCTTCCAGAAAGTTTTCCGGCGCGTATGCCGGTACACGGGCCAGCGTCCGTGCAACCGTTTCATTGCCCACCTGCGCTGCCTTTTCCCGATAACGCGCCGCCAGCGCCAGCACGCTGTCCAGAATCCCAATCTGCAGACTGCAGTAGCGCGCTTTTTCCTCATTTCCCTCGCATTCCCACTGCCTCATGCGCTCCCTCAGCTCTTCCCTTTTCGGAACCAGTCCTGTATCCAAAAGCCGTGTATAGTCCACGCTGATGTTGCACACATCCCCCCTTTCGTGAATCCAATGGTTTTGTTCGATCTCCTCCAGCTCTTCCTCCAGAAATATGGTCGGAATGGTCTGCACGGTTCTGGTGAACGCAATCCGCTCATCTGGAAATACCACCGGCTCTTCCCGATCCAGTACGTTCCTAAGACGCATGGCAGAGCGCTCCATCGCGGGCATCTGCGCCGCCACAAATTCCCTCGCCAGTCTGTACGCATCCTCCTCTGGCTGCCGATACGCCCTCTGTGCCTTTTGTATCACAAAAAAGTCTACCATATTCCGAATTCGTTCTCTCATAACACCTCACTCCTTATCCCATACTCCTCAAATATTTTCTGAGAAATAAAGATGCTTTTCTCTGGATCAAAATCAGGTCTGTACTTCATGCCCATCATACTGTACTTGGCACCCGCAGTTTTATGATATGGCAGAAATTCCACCCGTAAAAGCGCGTTTGCGCCCGCCAAAAATGCCGCTGTCTTGCGGTAATTGTCCTCTGTGTCGTTCACCCCCGGAATCACCGGAATCCGGATGACAAAGGGCCTGTCCCCCTCACACAGCCGCCGTGCATTTTGGAGAATCCACTCATTATCGACACCCGTATATCGCCTGTGCAGCGTTCCATCGAACATCTTGATATCCATCATCACATATTCCAGTTCCGCCAACACCATATCGAAGGCCGCAGGCTCGCAGTATCCCGATGTTTCGATTGCCCGGTGAAGGCCTCGGAGCCTTTGCAGCACCTCCAGCAGAAAATCCGTCTGCATCAGCGGTTCGCCTCCCGAAAAGGTGACACCTCCCCCATACCGAGCGTAATAATCCCCGTTCTTTCGGATTCGCGCTGCCAGCTCCTCTGCTGTCACGGTTTCGCCTGAAATTCTGCGCAGGTGCAACGGGCACACCGATACGCACGCACCGCAGACGACACAGGTTTCATGGGTGCACACCTGCCTGCAACGCCCGCAGTTCGTACATGAGGCCCTGCTCACCATCATCTGCGGCTGCCTGCACAGTCCTTCCGGATTGTGGCACCAGCTGCAGCGCAGCGGACATCCCTTCAAAAAATAAGTCTGCCGCATCCCGGGGCCATCGAAAACGGCAAACTCCTTACAGTCAAAAATGACTCCCGTCTGCATTTATCCACTCCCGTCACAACGTCATCACAGTCTGTCCCACCGCCAGCGCGGTATCGATTACCAGCTGTTCCTTCTCGCTGCTTCCATGCATCCGCCGTACCAGGAGATCCACGGCTGCCGTGGACATTCTCCCCTTATAGCTACTGACAGATGTCAGGGAAAAGGGCAGGTTCAATCTGGATTGAATGTGGTCAAAGCCAATCAGCGAACAGTCCTGAGGCACCCGAATCTCTCTGCGCATCAGGCAGCTCCATGCCTCCCAGGCCAGCATATCGCTAAAAGCAAAAATCGCGGAAAAAGTCATTCCCTCTTCCTTTAGCTGCTCCAGCACAGCGCTGCAGCCATTTGCCGTGACCGGGACCTCTCGGATCAGCCCTTCCGGCACCTCAAGACCTGAC
>CAOOJO010000061.1 GCA_948496895.1 uncultured Acetatifactor sp.
GGGTGCACAGCGCCGCCACATCGGCGGTGTTGATGTTCACCAGGCCGGGCGCTCTCTCCGTCTCCGCGGCTATCTCCTCCACAGCCTCGCCCTCTTTGGGGA
The DNA here is from genome assembly GCA_948496895.1 of uncultured Acetatifactor sp. Lineage (GTDB taxonomy): Bacteria > Bacillota > Clostridia > Lachnospirales > Lachnospiraceae > Acetatifactor. The sequence goes on from CAOOJO010000061.1 coordinate 103, forward strand.
AATACAGCTTCTGGCCGTCGGATACCCAGTCCGCCAGGTTCACGGCCTCCCGCCCCGCCTCGGGTCCAAAGCCGCCCGCTGCCTTCAGCGCGTCCTCCACCCGGCTTCCCTGGGGAATCTCCACCACGCCGGGATTTGCCACCGCGCCGCACACATAGACACGAATCGTCGTATCCTGTTCCTCCGCGGGGGAGCCGTTCGGAACCCCGGACTGGCCCGGGGCTTCGGACGGATTCGCTGTCCCCGCCGTCTCCTGCCCTGTCTGCGCCGAAGCGTCCTCTGCTCCCTGCGCCTCTCCAATGAGGATTGCCGTCCCTTTATCGCCACAGCCACAGCAAAGCAGCGCACATGCCGCTATCGCACATACGATTATAAAATTATTGTTTTTCATCATAGTCCCTTCCTTTTACAAAAAAGGGATTGCCTCTCTATGCTGACTCCTTTTATTGTAAAGGAATCTTTTCGTTTTTACAAGTGGCTTTCGGAAATCTTCCTGAAAAAATATGTAGGGCGGGGCCCACCCTCATTCCCATTTGAAAATGATGATGCCCGCCACCGCCACCGCCATGCCGATGGCCTTGCGCCACTGCCAGGGCTGCTTTTCCACGCCGAACCAGCCCAGCAATTCAATCGCGTAGGCCACCGCCAGCTGGGCCACCACGATCAGCATCACCGCCCTGGCGGGTCCCAGCATGTCCATGCTTTTGATGACTGTGTAGGTGATGAAAGCGCCGATGGCTCCGCCCAGCAGCATGTATTTGGGTTCCACCTTAAACACCTGCAGCAGATTGCTCCTGTCCGTGCAGGCCCAGGCCCCCAGGCAGACCGCCAGGGCCGAGAGCTGCACGAAGGCGCTGGCCGTCCAGATGCTGGAGGATTTGGTCACCTGGGTGTTGAACACCCCCTGTACGCTCATCAGCGCCCCGGAAATCAATGCAATAAAAAATCCAATCATAGGCTCCACCTTTCTTTTTCTGCTTCCTTTAAAGTGTCCCCCATGATTGGAAAAATATGCGTGTCCTCCGCCTCAGCGCGAAGCGTCTATCTGCAGCTGAATCTGTGCCGCCAGCTCCTGCACCAGCGCCGTCACGTCCGCCCCGTCCCACACCTTCGAGAACAGGCTCTCCAACTGCACCCAGAAATTCCCCGTCTCCATCATCTTCGGCAGCGGGATGCTGTCCCCATAGGCCTGCCGGAAAACCTGCAGCCCCGGATTGTCCTCCTCTGTGCCCAGCTTCGCGGGCGCCTTCCCCGTCCTGTCATAGAGGGTCTCGGCGCACTCCCCTACCAGATAGGCCGCGAAGCGGTTGGCCAGCTCCTGGTTCTGGGAGTAGCTGTTCACCGCTACGGCAGTGGTGACGGACATGGTGCGGCTCTTCAGCTCCGCGCTTACCCGGGGAAGGACGGCGATCCCGTAGTCGAAGCCAATCTCCCCGCTCTCCCTGGCCTGGGCCAGCCTGGCCGCCGCGTTCGTGGTGGCGATGGTGAACACCAGCTTCCCCTGGCAGAATTCTTCTATTACAGTCTCATAGTCCACCTTGTCCGACTCTATGGAAAAGAACTGATTCAGCGCCTTATAGACCTCCAGGCATTGAATCGTCTCCGGATTGGCGATATTTATCGCGGAGGCGTCGTCCCCCGCGTCCCCTCCCACGATCATATAATTCCCCACAATCCAGTAATTGTAGAAGATATCCGACACATCCCATTTCATGACGCCCTCCACGCCCTCGGGCACGTCGAAGGTGTCCGCGATGCGAAGGAGGTCGTCCACCGTAGCGGGCACGGCGCTCTGGAAGTACTCTTCCGTCTTCTGGGCAAGCAGGGCTTCGTCCACTTCAATCCCCGAGGAATCCTCGCCCGGGTTCTCCTCCACCTCCCCGGCCTCCAGAAGCTCCTTTGTGGCAGCCTGGGACGCCCATTCGTGGAGGTAGGTCTCATTGTACACCAGCGCGCTGGTCTCAAAGCAGAGGGGATACGCCACCCGCATCCCCTGATAGGTCACCGCCGAAAGGGCGGCCCGGGGGAAATTCTCCTCGTTGCAGATTCCCTCCAGATCCTGTACCTGGGTGGCCAGTCCTGCCAGATAGGCCTTCTCCAGGGAATCGTGGCCGATCAGATAGGCGTCCGGCACCTGGAGGTCGCCGGCGGAGGCCTGGCTGATCGCCTCCAGGTACTCGCTCTCGGAGGTCAGCACGGGGATGACCCGCACCCCCTCCCTCTCGCCGAAGGACACGGCGGCGCTGCCCAGGAAATTCGTCATCCTGTCATCGGAATACCAAAAATAAATAGTCTCTTTATCGTTTCCCCATGTCAGGGGGACACCTGTCTCCTCCGCGTCTGACGCGGCAAAGGTGCTTCCGTATAAAACGGCGGCAGCCATGACCAGCACGGCCGCCACTGCTGTCAGTCTTTTTTTCAGATGCATAGCAAACTCCTAACTCGCCGTCCTCCGCTGTGCGCGGCTATTCCTCCGACGGCTCGATGCAGCTCTCCAGTATCTCGATCATCTCGTCCACATTCTCCTTTGAGATGATAAGGGGCGGCACGAAGCGGATGATGTCAGGGCCCGCGTTGATCAAAAGCAGGCCGTTCTCCAAAGCGCGCTCGATAATGTCCCGCACGGGGCCGTCGAACACCAGGCCCTGCATCAGGCCCATTCCACGACGCTCGATGATGCAGTCGTACCTGTCCTTCAGCTCCTCCAGGCGCTGCTCCAGATAGGGCGCTACCTCCCTTACATTCTCAATTATATGGTTCTCCTCGAATAAAGCAAGCACTTTTTCCACTGCCGCGCAGGCCAGCGGGTTGCCGCCGTAGGTGGTGCCGTGGTCTCCCGCCGCCAGGGAACTGCCCGCCACCTTTTCCGTCAGCAAAAAGGCCCCCACGGGCACGCCGCAGCCTAAGGCCTTGGCAGTGGCCATGATGTCGGGCTTCACGCCGTAGCGCTGCCAGGCGAACATATACCCTGTCCTGCCCATGCCGCACTGGATCTCGTCCAGTATCAGGAGGATGTCCCTGGCCTCGCAGATGGCTTTCACGCCTTTCAGGAACTCCTCGGTGGCGGGCACCAGGCCGCCCTCACCCTGTACGGTTTCCAGGATGATTGCGCATGTTTTATCATTTATCAGTTTTTCTACACTGTCCAGATCGTTCATCTGCGCAAACCTGACATTCCCAATCATAGGCTCGAAGGGCTCCCGGTACTTGGCATTGCCGGTGACGGACAGGGCTCCGAAGGTCCTGCCGTGGAAGGAGTGCTCCATGGCGATGATTTCGTGGTCTGTGGTGCCATCCTTCAGGTAGGCGTATTTGCGGGCTGCCTTGATGGCTCCCTCGATGGCCTCCGCGCCGGAATTGGTGAAGAACACCCTGTCCAGGCCGGAAACCTCCTTCAGCTTCTTCGATGCCCGGATGGCGGGCATGTTGTAGTAGTAATTGGAGGTGTGAATCACCTTGTCTATCTGGGCTTTTAAGGCATCGTTGTAGTCCCTGTTGCCGTATCCTAAGGCGAACACGGCGATTCCGGACACGAAGTCAAGGTACTTGATGCCGTCGGTGTCGTAGAGATAGACGCCCTTTCCCTTTTCAATGATTATCTGGTAGCGGTTATAGGTGTGGAGCAGGGACTGCTCCGCCTCTTCGATGTATTCCTGCATGCTCATGTATGTTCCTCCTGATTGAAATTCCGTCTATATCTGTTCGGATTCTTTGTCATCTATGATGGCGGTGCCGATGCCCTGTTTCGTGAAGATTTCCAGCAGCAGGCAGTGGGGAATCCTGCCGTCTAAGATGTGGACGCGCTTCACGCCCCCATGCACGGCCGCGGTGCAGTTGTTGAGCTTAGGCAGCATGCCGCCGCCGATGAAGCCGCCGGATATCAGCTCGTCCGCCTGGGAGGCCGTGATTCTGGAGATGAAGCCCTCCCTGGCCTCGTAGTTTTTGTAGATGCCCTCCACGTCCGTCAAAAACGCCAGCTTTTCCGCGTTCACGGCCTTTGCGATGGCGCAGGCCGCGTCGTCCGCGTTGATGTTGTAGGTCTGGAAAACACTGTCCAGGCCGATGGGGGCTACGATAGGCAGAAAATCTTTCTCCAGTAAATCGTAGAGCACTTTCGGGTTCACCTGGGTGATTTCCCCCACGAAGCCGATGTCCTGGCCACCGGCGTATTTCTTCTCCACCTGGAGCAGGCCGCCGTCCTTGCCGCTGACGCCCACGGCCTTCACGCCCAGCTCCTGCACCATGGTGACTAAGTCCTTGTTCACCTTGTTCAGCACCATCTCGGCAATTTCCATGGTCTCCTGGTCCGTGACGCGCAGGCCGCCTACGAAGGTGGACTCCTTCCCCACCTTGCCCACCCAGCGGCTGATCTCCTTGCCGCCGCCGTGGACGATGATGGGCTTGAAGCCCACCAGCTTTAAGAGGGTCACGTCCTTGATGACGTTTTTCTGCAGCTCCTCATTGCTCATGGCGCTGCCACCGTATTTCACGACGATGATCTTGCGGTTGAAGCGCTGGATGTAGGGCAGGGCCTCTATGAGGACCTCCGCCTTCTGCAGCACCTTTTCCATGTCCTTTTCCATGGTATTATTTCCTTTCTGTTCCTGTTCTTATTCCTGTTTCACAGTCTCACCTGTATTTTCTCTTTTCAAGGGCATTCTATCTGTAATGGGGCTCATACCCATCCTTGTACGTGCAAAAGCATTCTCTACAGCTATCCTCAAAGACTGTCAGGTATTTCTCCATGTGGGGCGCCAGCTTACATTCCCGAAGCTTCTCTTTTTCCATCCAGAAGACGCTCCCTTCATCCGTATCTCCTTTCAGCTCCCCAAGATACTCCTTTGCCTGAAACAGGAAAACGAAATATCTGTACTCGTCCTCCCCCTCCCAATACAGAAAGCCAGAATTCTCTATCTTTGTGATCACAAGTCCTGTCTCTTCCCGAAATTCCCTGACAGCGGAATCATATATGCTCTCGCCAGTCTCCGTCTTCCCGCCCGGAAACGCGATTCCCTGATAACGCTTTACCCTGTCGATGACCAGCACTCTGCCGTTTTCCTCCAACATGGTCATATTCGTCAAGACTGTCTTTGCCATTTCTTGCCCCCCAATAAAAAATAACACTCAGCTCCGGTAGTCCGCGTTGATTTTCACATAGTCGTAGCTTAGGTCACAGCCCCAGGCGGTGGCTTCTTCCTCTCCCATGTGCATGTCTACCAGGACGGTGACCTCCGGGTCGGAGAGAATCTTCGTGGCTTCCTCCTCGCTGTAGTCGCAGGCTACGCCGTTTCCATAGATATGCATCCGGCCGCTTATGCTCTGGAAATAGAGGTCTACGTTCTCCGGGTCGAACTGCGCGCCGGAATAGCCCAGGGCGCAGAGGATTCTGCCCCAGTTGGCGTCGTGGCCGAAGATGGCGGCCTTGGTCAGGGAGGAGCAGATGACGGATTTCGCCAGAGTCCTGGCATCCTCCTTGGTGGCGGCGCCGATGACCTTGGTCTCGAACAGGGCCGTGGCGCCCTCTCCGTCCCCTGCCATTTTCTTCGCCAGATAGGTGGTGACGAAGTGCAGGGCTTCGCAGAAGACATTATAGTCGTCTCCCTGGCCGGTAATCTCCTCATTGCCTGCAAGGCCGTTGGCCAGAATCAACAGGGTATCGTTGGTGCTGGTGTCGCCGTCCACGGATATCATATTGAAGGAATCCACCACATCGGCCCGCAGGGCTTTCTGCAGCATCTCCTTTGAGATACATGCGTCTGTGGTCAGGAAGCCCAGCATGGTGCACATGTTGGGATGAATCATGCCGGAGCCCTTGCACATGCCGCCCAGGGTGACGGTTTTTCCGCTTAGTTCAAACGTTACGGCGATTTCCTTCGGCACGGTGTCCGTGGTCATGATAGCTCTGGCCGCGTCCATGCCGGCCTGCAGCCCCTCCGCCTTTGTCTCCGCCAGCTTCCGGATGCCCTCCTTTAATCTATCCAGGGGCAGCTGCATGCCGATGACCCCGGTGGATGCCACCAGCACGCAGTCCCTAGGGATGCCCAGCAGCTCTCCCGCGCACTCGGCTTCTGCCTGGCAGCAGTCCATCCCCTGCTTTCCGGTGCAGGCGTTGGCGATACCGGAATTGACTACGACCGCCTGGGCATAGGGGGATTCCTCCACGATTCTCTTATCCCAGATGACCGGGGCCGCCTTTACCACGTTGGTGGTGAAAGTCCCCGCCGCTGTGCAGGGTGCGGTGCTGTAGATCAGCGCCATGTCCTTTCTGTTCTGATATTTTACTGCGGCCTCCACGCCTGCCGCCTGGAAGCCTTTCGCCGCGGCTATGCCGCCTTCAATTTGTCTGATACCCATTTCTTTTCTCTCCATTCCTTCCCGCACTTCCTATTTCAATCCCGGGTCTGTATGCGCTATGCTATGTACTGCAATAGCTCTGGGAACCGTCCGGCGTTTTCTCTTACATAGTTTCTCTTAAACGCGGCAAATCCTGATTCCCTTCTCAGCAAGGCCTTCAGCTTCCTCATCACGATTTTTGACTTGGGATTCTTTTTCATTTCTTCCAGATTGTCATATAAAATATTCATTTCCCTGTTCAGTTCCTGAAAGCGCATCTCCCTTTTATAATCCCGCATGGCCGTATTTTTCAGATGAAAAACCTCTTGAATCAACATTGCTGTCAAGACGGCCTGGGAATCGCTTTCGCTTTTTGCCTCCACCAGGACATTCGCTCCCTGAAGCCTGAAGGATAGGAGTTCCTCCGGATCTTGTCTACAGCAGTCGATGATTCCGTCCTCATACTTGGCCTGGTTCTTCACTTTATTGCAGTGGCCGCACGCCCAGAAAAGATTGTTCCAGTCGAACATTCTCTCAGGGTACTTTCCATTCTTATGGGGCAATAGATGCTCCACCTCCGGATCCTGCAGATTCTTGATTTCACAGATATAGCATTTGTTATGGAAATCCCCCTTTAGCCGCTGGATTACATCCTGTTCAGAGTAGCTGCCTCCTGATTTTTTCCGGGATTCTGTTTCCAGAGAAGCGGGAGGCGGAAAAGAACGTTCTATTTTTACCATCAGATATCCTCCCTGCTTTCAAGCTCCAGCTTCAGCCGCTGATATTCTGTTGTGATATCCAGCGCCAGGTAGTCCGGTATCTCGTTCAGGAACATTTCCAGCTTTGTAATCTCTTCAAAATCATCGTCCGTCAGATTCGGTTTCCTAACCAGCAGCTTATACCTTGCGAATTTTTCCTCCAAAGTCTTCGACAGTTCACTGGACTGGAAATATCCCTCCACGATTCCTCCGTATGGAATATCTGCCAGACCATTTTCCACCAGGATGTTCTTTTCCAGGTCGTAAATCACCGCATCTGGGATGCTGCTTAAGATAAACGGCGAGTGGGTTGACACGATGAACTGAACATTAGGGAATATCGTTGTCAGCAGTTCCAGTATGGTTTTCTGCAGTTCTATGTGCAGATGGGTCTCGATTTCATCCACCAGCACGATTCCCGGGACATTGAAATCAAATGACCGTTTTGTCTTCTTTTCCATTCGGATTATCATATCCAGCACGATGTCCAGCACTGCGGCGTATCCTCCAGATAATGTGTTGAAATCGAAAAGGTCTTTTCCGGCCTCCTTTATATGAAAGGAGAATGTATCTTCCTCAAATATCAGCTCCAGGGAATCATCGCTGAAAATTTTCCGCAGTAATTCCTGAAGTTTTATGAACCATCGATTTATTTCATTCGCTTTTTCGTCTTTCCCGGTGCTTCTGGCAAAGGCCTCCGTGGCTTTCAAGTCCAACAAGTATCTGATGAACGTTCTTCCCGGCGCTTCGGTTATAGCGTATGTCTTCTGCAATTCCACTTTTTCGATATGCTTTGGCACTTCTGCCTGGAATACCCGCTCGGCCTTGTAGTAGGCCAGGATGAATTCCCCTTCGTTCAGGCCTCTACCTATTGCATCGAAAGACTGATTGAACCACACCTCTATTCTGCCCTTTGTATCAGAGATATCTTTTCTCAGATTCTGCGTAAAAGATTCGTCTCTTATAACATCCGCTTTTTCTTTTTTCTGCCATTTTAACAATTCCTTCTCATACGATTTCAAACGATTATAAAATGATTCCAGCCTAACAATATTTTCTTCCTTCAAGGAATCGGCCAGTGCCTCCAGAACACTGGTCTTACCACTGCCATTTTTCCCGGTGAAAATCAGATGCTTCATTTTTTCATTCGAAAGAGATATCGTAATATCCTTTAGATGCCTGACATGTTTTATCGTCAAACTGGTAATAAACGCTTTCTCCATTACAGAACTCCTTTCTTTGAAACATCTATTTTCGATTCTGCCAAAGCTTACCGGTTGAACGCCGTAATGTTCTCCTCGTTCAGCGTGAAGTCATAATAGTTCAAGTCTTCCCGCTTCGTCCAGCCGATGCACTTCCAGAACGCGTTCCCTATGTCATTGGCAGTGAAAGCAATCAGGCTGACCTTGTTGATTTTCTCGGCTTTCAGGGCGTTCATGCAGTAGACCACCATGGCCTTGCCGATGCCCATCCTGCGCCAGTCCTCTCTCACGCACACATGGTACAGGCAACCCCGCCTGCCGTCATGGCCGCAGAGTATCCCGCCTACTATGGATCCGTCTGGGCTCACCGCCACCACGCTGGTGCCGGGATTGCGCCTTAAGAACCGCTCCACGCCCTCCCTGGAATCATCGATGCTCCGCATGCCGAAGCCCCGGATGGTCTTCCACAGGGCGTAAAGCCCCTCGTAATCTTCTATTGTCATGGTCTTTATGGAAAACGTTTTATCGTTCATTTCTTTTCCTGCTTTTTCTTTTCTTTTTGTCCACGCCTTACGGGCTTTACCAGTATACACCGTTTCCGCTGAAAGGACAATGCTTTTTCGCATGAAGTTTGCCACAGGTCTTCAAGATCATCCAGAATTTCATGTAAAATCGATGTCATATCTGGTTCCATGGTGGTACAGCACGCCGTCCGTAAGCCGGACGCGCAGGAGGCAGGTGTTCGGATCCTCCTCATTGGTGTGCCCGTTGTCATACCACTCCGCAAAGGCCACTCTCACTTTGGACATGATTTCCTCGTTGCGTTCCGCTTTCACATACCCCAGATTTTCTCCGATGCCATGGGCCGTAAACCAATCGCCGCAGAGGGCAACCGCAGGCTCCTTTCCAATCTGTCTCATTTTATTGGAAAGGGCGTAAGTCACGATATAAAATGCCCCATCCTCATAATAGCCATTTACAGCGCGCGCATGGGGCTTCCCTTCCTCCACCGTGGCCAGGGCCAGCAGATTGTCGCAGCCGAACCTTTCCTCCATAATCTGTGCAGTCTCTTTCGTAAGCTTCTCTGCCATTTTTCTCTCTTCCTTCCTCTCCTGAAAATTACTTGAACATTCATCTGCCGAAAGCCGCTCCCTATCCTTACCGGCTTCCGCCTTCCCTATACGCCCGCATTGCCACGCCCCTCCATCGCGCCACCCCATTCTCCGCGTTCTTTCGCCTGAAACTATACGGCCAATCTCAAACCTTATTCGCCCTTCTACGGAAAGCAGGGCACCAGCTCCAGCCCCTGGCTCTCCTCCAGTCCGAACAGCAGGTTCATGTTCTGCACCGCCTGTCCCGCCGCGCCCTTTACCAGATTGTCCAAAGCGCCCATCATGATGATGCGGCCTGTCCTCTCGTCTATGACGAAACCTATGTCCACATAGTTGCTGCCCTCCACCCATTTCGTCTCGGGGCAGACGCCTTTCTCCAGAACCCGCACGAATTTCTCCCGCGCATAATATTCATCATATACGGCCCGGATTTCCGCATAAGCGGGCAGCCCGCCGTCCGCGCGTCTTTTCAGCTTCGCGTACTCCGTCACCAGGATGCCCCGGTTCATGGGCACCAGATGGGGCGTGAAATTAATCATGATCTCACGGTTCGCCGCATATCCTAACTGCTCCTCAATCTCCGGCGTATGGCGGTGGCTGGCCACCCCGTAGGCCTTGATGTTCTCATTGACCTCGCAGAACAGGTTGGGCACCTTGGCCCCCCGCCCCGCCCCGGAAGTCCCCGACTT
>CAOOJO010000062.1 GCA_948496895.1 uncultured Acetatifactor sp.
TTTGTGGTGCCTCTGACTTTTCCTCTGAAAGCAAAGCGCCATCCTCCGCACTATAACAACGTACGGTTCCATCATACCAGGTCACCTCCAGCCAGGAACTATTTCCTTCTTTTACAAACTGCTGATCATATATCTCCTCAGTATCTGGCAATTCTATCCGCGCCAGCACCATCCCTTCTCTGTTATAAATGCAGAAATCCCGATATCGGAATAGCATAACTCTCTGACCATTCTGACTCACCCTCGCTTCATCATGCCTATACCGTGCGTCATAAGAAAGAAACTGCGTTTCTTCCCTACTTTCCAGCTTCATAACACGCAGAGACGGTTCATTTCGATTTCCGATTATTGTATATTTGCCCTTCATATTCACAAAACAGCTTCTTTCCCCACAAATTTCCGTAGAAGCCAGATTTGCACCGCTGTCATAAAAGGAAACACATCCATCCTCCGTCGCAACGGCAGAATATTTTTCTTCAATCGAAAAAGCGATAATTTTTTTACTGTCTGTATAGGCGAGCTCTTTTTCTTCCAGTGTATCCAAATCAAAAGACACCAGCAAATTGCCATTCGCTAGAAACACTCCTTTTTCCTCTGCCTGAAGCAGGAAATTATCCTGAGATTCAAGCCCTCCCAAATATACAGCTTCCTTGGTATCAATCAGGCCAAATTCGGCGTTTCCGCTTTTCTCTGCCGTGTAGGCAAAATATTTTCCACAAAATCCTCCTTCAAAATGGCTGTAATCTGATTCCTCATAAATAATCATATCACCGTCATTCCACTCCAGGTCAAAAATGGTCAGTCCCCCATTGCTAAAACTGACGGCCAGCAAACTGCCGTCTCTGTTCAGCGCAAAAATATCATCTCCGGGATCCGCAAAGATGTCGTTCACTACAACTGACATATGCTGGCCTTCAAAGGAGCGCTCTCCCACCTTCTCGCCATCCGCCGTCCTATAGACTGTCGCTATATCCGCATCACGGTTGACTGCAGCAACTCTCTTCCCATCCGCCGAAAGCGTCAGGTTCGTTGCCACATCGCCCGTCCACAATACAATCTGCTTATCCATATCATAGGATGTCACACCCTCTTCGCCCGCATACACCAGCACATCTTCCCCCACAAATACGGCATCCGCAAGCGCCGACTGCTGCAAGGGCAGGGAAACGATTCTCTGCTGTTCCTCCATATCATATACGATAACTTCATAGGCGCAAATCACAGCAAATCGTTTTCCCTCCGGCGAAATCACTATGTCAAAGGGTTCTGTGGGAAGCGCAAGTCTGTCCAATGTCTTAAATCCATCTGACAGATCATAAACTCCCAGCGCATTCGTCAACGCCATCTGCGCCTCTGGCGTAACCGCAGGTTCTAAAATTCCCTTCTCCCGTGGTATAGCCTGCAGTGCCAGTTCCACTGCTCTCTCTACATTCCCTTCCATCAGGGCATTTGCAGAATATTCCGCAAGCTTCAGGTTTTCTTCTGTGGTCTGCATTCTTTTTAATCCCACAAAAGAAAAAACTGCCCCCGATATGAGAACAACGGAAAACGCCGCTGCCGCAATACGTTGACTTCTTTTCCATCTGCGCATCCGGAAATCGTTTTCATGCAAATGAGACAAATCATACAGCATTTCCTCTGCGGTCTGATATCTCAAATCCGGATTGGGATTCATTGCTTTTGCTATGATATTAACAATCTGAGGGCTAAGTTCCACATCTGAAAGCGGCACTACCTCCATAGCGCTTCTGGCCGGACGAATTCCACTCAGCAGGTGATAAAGTGTGGCTCCCACACTATAGATATCCGACCGGATATCTGGAACAATCGTCCTCATCTGTGAGGCTTCTTTCTCCTCCATTACTTCCGTAGCTTCAACTATCTCTGTTTTTTCCGCTGATGCCGGATTCCTTCCGTCCTTTCCTTCTACCCTGGCTTTTCTTTTTTTCATCCGAACCGTTCCGGTTCTTCCCTGAACGGTTACTGTTCCTCCAACATACGATGAAAAATCTAACCCATAATGCTCTGGAGACGCATATCCGGGGCTGCATCCAATCACATTTTCTTCACCCAATGCAAGCGCGATATTGAAATCGATAAGACAAATATCATTGCTAGGCGTCCGCATCAGATTAGCCGGCTTGATATCACTATGTACATATCCCCTCGGCGGTGTTCCATGGGTAGGACTATGCAAATAACAGAGCGCATCCAGCAACTGCCTTGCCCACTTAATCACCACGGACTGAGGATATTTCTCCCCTCTTTTAAGGGGCTTATCCAGACTTTCCCCTTCAATATAATCCATCACTGTATAAACTGTTTCGTTTTCCACGAAAAAGTCATACACCTGTGGGATGTGCGGATGGCTCAGATTCTTCAGAACATCCACTTCCCGGCGCAGCAATTCCGGTCGGGTGCTGATTTCTCTCTTATCTGCCTTGAGAACCACATTTTTACTCAAACGCAAATGACGGGCCAGGTATACGGTGCCTCCGCCTCCAGCTCCGATTTTTTGTATACATTCATATGTTGACGCAATTACTTCCGACATTATAATACCCCCACCATTCCCTACTTCTTTTCTCTCTTTCCATACTCACTGTCTAGCTGCGCATTCAGTCTGGCAAGCTTTATCCTCGAAATACAAAAATATATTCCTCCCAGTATAATGGCACACCCTCCGGTTATGGCTCCGCCGTAAAATAGTATTTCATCTGTCAGCCAATCCATTCTTTTTCCCCTATTCCTTGTGTACTTCACTAATTTCTTCCTTACATGTTATCCGTTTTTTACCATCACTTCAACGTGTGCTATGGTTTGTGACGGTGTTTCTGTTATATTTTGCCACATCAATTCAATGCTCCAACATATTCTCAATAAAAATCCCATACCCCTTCCGGGAATCCTGCACCAGCACATGGGTCACCGCCCCGATGAACTTCCCGTTCTGTATAATGGGACTCCCGCTCATCCCCTGCACGATCCCCCCCGTCAGCGCCAGGAGGTCCGGATCCGTCACCGTGAGCTCTATCCCCCGGTTCACGTTGTCATGATCCAAATGCACCGCCGTGATTTCAATATCGTAGTACCTGGTCATCCCGTCCACGGTGCAGAGGATCTGGGCCATTCCGGTCTCGATCTCCTGCTTGAGGCCGATGGGCAGGGGCTCCCTGAATCCCATCTCCAGCGCCCTGGCGTTGCAGACCCCGAAGATCCCCCGGTTGCTGTTGTCCGTGATCTCCCCCAGGATGCGGTCGTCGGAATAAATGATCATGCCCGTCATCTCCCCGGGGTTCCCGGAGGAGCCCTTGTGGATGTCCACGATGTCCGTCTGGTAGAGGGTGCCGCCCTCCATGTGCATCAGGGTGCTGGTGTCCACGTCCGTGATGCCGTGGCCCAGGGCCCCGAAATTGCCCCGGCTGTCGATGTAGGTCATGGTGCCCACGCCCTGAGCGTTGTCCCGGACCCAGACTCCAATCTTGTAGTCGCCCGTGGCGTCCCGCTGGGGCGTGATCTCCACGTCCATGAGCTCGCCCTCCCGCTCGATGGTCAATACCACGGGCTGTCCGCCGCTGTCCTTCATGCGCTGGATGAAATCATCCTTCTCCGTCACCGCCTGGCCGTTCACCTTCCGGACATAATCGCCGGATTTCAGGATGTATTTCCCCGGAGAATAGCTGACGCCGTCCGGGCCCTGGAATTCCCCCGTGCCCACTACCAGGACGCCGTCGGTCTTCACATAGATGCCGATGGGCGCGCCCACGGGGATCAGCTCCTGGTCTTCGATGACCTGGATATCCACATTCTTCAGGTTGATGAAGCCGAAAAGCTTCACCTGCATCTGGTAGCCCGACTCCAACGCCGTCTTCAGGGTGAAGGTCTTGCTCAAGTCTATGTCCACTGCCCCCTGGGGGATATTGCTGGCCCCCTGGTCGCTTACGCTGACGATCTCTCCCCTGGCCGGGATGCCCAGATGGAGGGATTCCGCCTCGCCGGCCCGCACGTTGATCACAGAGGGGATGCTGCTGTCGATCTGATAATACAGCATGGCCACCAGCGCCGTACAGCTCGCGGCCAGCGACAGGCCCAGGAAGAATCTGTAGATCCGGTAGCGTCTAAGCCGCTGCTTCCAGTTCTGGAGCAGAATCACCATATCCTCCCCCGCCTGCCTTTTGACGGCCTCATCCTGGCCCCTTCTCCCGCACCTGGCGGCCCTTTTCCTGATGTCCTCTATATCCTGTATGTTCCCCTTGTCCTTCCATCCCATATCCACATACTCCTCCGAATCGATTTCCGCCCCAATCGGGCAGGGGAATGCCCCTCTCCGCTGCCCGCCCTGCGGCCTGCATGCCGCGACAGCGGCAGGCTTCCCATTGCGGGCCGTACAAAAAAAGACCCTCTAGGAGTCTTTTTTCGTGTATAGTATGTGAGATTTTTCCCGGTTTCATTCCGTAAGCTTTTGGAATTTTTATAGAGAGGACATATGGCATTTTATTTTGAACGGGATTTATGGGCGGCAGCCTGCAGGCGCATCTCCCTGGCGTTGGACAGGGCGGCCTCCGTGAGCGTGTCGCTGCCCAAGAGCCTTGCCAGTTCTCCCAGGCTCTCCTCCTCTTCCAGCAGGCGGATGTCAGTGATGGTATTGTCCTGGGTGCTGCTCTTCTCGATGACGAAATGCCTGTCCGCCATGGCCGCTATCTGGGGCAGATGGGTGATGCACAGCACCTGGTGGGCATGGGCCACGGTGTCCAGCTGCTCGGAGACCCGCCAGGCCGTCCTGCCGCTGATGCCCGTATCGATCTCATCGAAGATCAGGGTGTCGATGTCGTCCCTGCCGGCCAGCACGGTCTTGATGGCCAGCATGATACGGGAGAGCTCGCCGCCGCTGGCCACCTGACTTAAGGCCTTCAGGCCCTCGCCGGGATTGGTGGAAATCAAAAACTCCACGTCGTCATAGCCTTTGGCGGTAATGGTCTTGGCCCTCCCAATGGCGATTTCGAATTCCACTGTGGCGAAATTCAGGTGCACCAACGCCTCCTTCAGCTGCTTCGTCAATACGGCGGCGTGTTCTTTCCGAATCCGGGAAAGTCTGCCGCAGGCCGCCTCCAGCTCCGCCTTTGCCGCCTCCAGGCGGTCATTCAGCTTCTGCATGTAGGCATCGTAGTCGGAGAGCTTGTCCAGCAGCCTCTGTCTGTCCTCCCCATAGGCGATTACAGCCTCCAGGGTGCTTCCGTATTTTTCCTTCAGATGGTTTACGAGGTTCAGCCGCTCTTCCACGGCGGCGTAATCCGCCTCATCGAACTCGCAGTCGTCCATGTACGCCGCCAAATCCCGGTTGTAGTCCGCCAGCAGGTTGTCGATTTCCGTCAGCTCCCCCTCCAGCTCCCCCAGGCGGCTGTCCAGCCCGGACACATTGCGGAGGGCGCGCAGGGCGCGGCTCAACGCTCCTCCGGCGCCGCCCTCGAAGTCATTTCCGGTGTATTGATAGCTTTCTGACAGATTTTCGGTTATCTTCCTGCTGTTCACCATCACGCGGTAGCGCTGCTCCAGCTCCTCGTCCTCGCCGGGCACCAGATGGGCCTGCTCGATCTCCTGGAGCTCGAACTGGGCCAGCGACTGCTCCCTGGCCTTGGCCGCCTCGTCCATGGCCTCTTCCTCCAGGGAGCGCTCCAGCTCCCGGCACTCCCTGTAGGCGGCGGCCACCGCCTCCGCCTCCTTCTGGAGCCTGGTGCCGCAGTAGGCATCCAGAATCTCCATGTGCTTCTTTTTGTGCAGCAGGGACTGGTGCTCATGCTGGCCGTGGATGTCTATCAGGAGTTCTGCCAGCTCCCTGACCTGCCTGGCGGTGACGGTCTCGCCGTTCACCCGGTAGACGTTCTTCCCTGTGCTCAGCTTGCGGCTTATGATGACGGTTCCGTCTTCTGACTGCTCCAGCTCCATCTCCGCGATCTTCCCGTATACACGTTCATTTCCCGTGAAGACAAGCTCCACAAGGGCGCTGTCCGCCCCCTTGCGCAGCATCTCCCGCTCGAATTTCCCTCCCAGGGCCAGTGTCACGCTGCCGATCAGCAGGGATTTCCCCGCGCCGGTCTCCCCGGTCAGGATGTTCAGCCCTTCGCCGAACTCCACCTCTGTCTCTTCCATGAGCGCCAGGTTCTTCACATGTAAGCTTATCAGCATCCTCTTTCTCCTTTCAGGCTTTTGGCCGGCGCGCCGTCCCGGCCCTTCCCAAAGCCAGGGCAGCCCGCACTCTTAGAACCATTTCTGGTTCCGGCTAATTGCGAAGCAATTTGCAGGAATTGTTAATCTTTTTCAACAATTCCTTACCCTCTCCGGCACATCTGCCTGGTAAGCCGCCAGACTCCCGCGAAGGCTTCTCCCCTTGCCCTCGCCTGCGACTCTGAAGCCCGGCCATTACGCCGTGACGGATTTGATTTTCTCCATCAGCGCCTGCGCTTCCTCCCATGTATGGGTGGCCACGAATATGGTATCGTCCCCGGCGATGCAGCCCACCACCTCCGGGAACCTCAGGGCATCCAGGGCCGTGGCCGCCGCCATGGCCATGCCGGACACAGTCCTGACCACCAGAAGATTCTGGGCCGTGGCCATGGAGGAAAGGGCATCATGCAGGACACGGATGAACCTGTCGCCCCTTGCCCCCTCCGCCTGCTCCAGCGCCACATATTTCTGCCCGCCGTCCGACCTGGGCACCTTGGAGAGCTTCAGCTCCCGGATGTCCCTGGAGACCGTGGCCTGGGTCACGGAAAAGCCCGCCTCCCGCAGCCTCTCCGCCAGCTCTTCCTGGGTTCCCACATCGTAGTTGCGGATGATCTCCACTATTTTATCCTGCCTGTTCTCCTTCATGTCCCTTCCCTTTCTCACACTTAGCCTTTCATTTTCCTGTGGAGCACGTCCAGGAAGCTGACCTGGTTCAGCTTCAGGAACTCTGTGGTCTCCCGGCTCCTGACGATCCGCAGCCTGTCCCCTGTCCGGAGCGGTATGACATGGCTGCCGTCAAAGCTGGCTTCCACAGTCTGGCTCCCGCCTTCCCTGCGCGCCGGTATCTCGATTTCGATCACATCCTCAGAGGAGAGGATGATGCTCCGCTGGTTCAGGGAATGGGGACAGATGGGCGTCAGCATGATCAATCTGGCGCCGGGTTCCACCAAAGGCCCCCCGGCGGACAGGTTATAGCCTGTGGAGCCGGTGGGAGTGGTGACAATCACGCCGTCCGCGCTGTAGTCATTCAGAAACTGCCCGTTTACGAAGATATTGAATTTGATAATCTGCAGGGGGCCGCTCCTGGATATCACGATGTCGTTCAGCGCCCAGTCTTCCTCCTCCCGCCCGTCCGCGAACGCCGCCCTGCCGCCCAGCATCATGCGGCTCTCCTGCACATAGTCCCCGACAATCAACCGCTCCAGGGACTCCTCCAGATTCGGAAGCTCCACCTCAGTCATATACCCTAACGTCCCCAGATTCACGCCGATGATGGGAATCCGCTGCGTCTTCGTCAGCCTGGCCGCCTGTAGCACCGTGCCGTCCCCACCCAGCACGATCATGCAGTCCGCGTCCCCGGGGACTGAGCTGCCAGGCTCCGGCTCCCGCCCCTGCCAGGCAGCCTCCGCCATGACAGTGACCCGCTTCCCCTTCAGCCGCAGAAAGTCACAAATCCGCTTTGTGGTAGCCAGTTCTCTGTCCTTGTGCCGGTTGGTGTAGATCAAAAAATGCTTCATCGATGCCATCTTTCCTATTCCTTCGCCTCATTCTCCGGATTCTCTCCACAGACCGGATTGCCCGGATGGCGAATCGATCCTTCCTGCCCCCGGCAAAATCCCCTGGCCTCTCCGCCGTCATCCACAGCTCACAGCGCCCCGTGGGACGCTGCCACCGTCTCCCTTATCAGGCTCTCCCACCCGGGTTCCCGGGACAGTCCCACGCCGCTCTCCGCAACCGTCCTAAGCCTCTCCTCAGCATCCCGCTCGGTCAATTCCCTCACGGCGGCAGACGGCTCCTCCCCTTTTTTCAGGTGCAGCAGATACTCGATGTTCCCCTCCGGCCCTCTCACCGGGGAATAGTCCAGATGCAGCAGCTCAAATCCGATTACATCCGCATAGTCAATGATTTCCCGGATGACCTCCCCATGGACCTCCGGCTCCCGGACCACGCCCTTCTTGCCCACCTTCTCCCTGCCCGCCTCGAACTGGGGCTTGATCAGGCAGACCATCTCTGCCCCGACCTTCAGCAGGTTCCTGGCAGGAATCAGTATCTTTGTCAGGGAGATGAAGGATACGTCCACACTGGCGAAGTCCAGCGGCTCCCCGATGTCCTCCGGCGACACATACCGGAAATTGGTCTGCTCCATGCAGACCACTCTTTCATCGTTCCGAAGCTTCCAGGCCAGCTGCCCATGCCCTACGTCCACGGCATAGACTTTTGACGCGCCATTCTGCAGCATACAGTCCGTAAAGCCTCCTGTGGAGGCCCCGATGTCCATGCACACCTTATCCTCCAGGCAAAGCCCCCATACCGCCATGGCCTTCTCCAGCTTCAGCCCGCCCCGGCTCACATAGCGCAGGGCGCTCTCCCGCACCTCCAGGGCTATCTTCGTCTCATCGAAAAAGGTTCCGGCCTTGTCCTCCTTCTGCCCGTTCACATAGACATTGCCGGACATGATGATGGCCCGGGCCTTCTCCCTGGAGGGCGCGTGGCCCTGCTTTACCAATATGACGTCCAATCGCTCTTTCATCTGTTTTCTGACGCTCCATCGATTCTGCGCAGGATTCTCTCCACGACGCTCTCCGCGTCCATGCCGATTTCCTGCTTCAGCAGCTCCACATTGCCATGCTCCACAAAGACATCGGGAACCGCTATGCCAAGGAAGCGGCTCTGCATGCCGTTTTCGTTCATATAGGCCAGCACCTTCTCCCCGTAGCCGCCACAGGCCACGTTCTCCTCCATGGTGACGATCAGGTCATGGCTCCCGCAGGCCTCGGCCACGGCCTCCTGGTCGATGGGCTTTACGAACCTGGCGTTGACCAGGCTCACCCCATGGCCCAGAGCCTTTAGCCTGTCCCGCACGGCCTCGGCGGTCTTCACCATGCTGCCCACGGCAAACAGGGCGATTTCCCGCTCCCTGTAGATCCACTCCGCCCTGCCTAAGCTGACAGGCTCCCGGTACTCCTTCAGGCCCGCGTAGGCCGTCCCCCTGGGGTAGCGCACCGCGATTGGCGCGCCCAGGGCCACGGCGAACTTCAGCATGTCCGACAGCTCCCATTTATTCTTGGGGGCGCAGATATGCATGTTGGGGATGCCGGAGAGATATGTAAGGTCGAAGACCCCCTGATGGGTCTCCCCATCGCTGCCCACCAGCCCTGCCCTGTCGACGGCGAACACCACCGGAAGGTTCTGCAGGCACACATCGTGGAGAATCTGGTCGTAGGCCCGCTGCAGGAAGGAGGAATACACGGCCACGATGGGCTTCAGGCCTCCTACTGCCAGCCCCGCCGCGAAGGTCACCGCATGCTGCTCCGCGATGCCTACGTCGAAGAAGCGGTCGGGATACATGTTGTGGAAGCGTTTCAGTCCGGTACCATCGGGCATGGCGGCGGTGATGGCTACAATCTTGTCGTCCCTCTGCCCCAGCTTGCACATCACCGTGGAGAAGATGTCCGTGTAGTTTGCCACCGTCCTGGGATGGGAGGGGATGCCCGTCTCGATGTCGAAGGGCTCCGTGCCGTGGAATCTGGCGGGATGGCGCTCCGCGGGCCGGTATCCTCTGCCCTTCTCGGTCAGGGCGTGAATCATCACCGGCCCCTCCACCCGCTTGGCGGCCTGGATAGTGGCCACCAGGGCCGGGATGTCGTGGCCGTCCACAGGGCCCAGGTAGGTGATGCCCATATCCTCGAACATCATGCCGGGTATCACGAGCTGCTTGAAGCTGCTCTTGGCTCTGCGGATGCGATTGATGGTACTGTCCCCCCGCT
>CAOOJO010000063.1 GCA_948496895.1 uncultured Acetatifactor sp.
TGCCCAGGGCGGTACGGCGGATGTGGTCATGGCATGCAACCAGCCCTCCAGCATGCTGGACCAGGGGCTGTTCCGGGAGATTTCCTGGCAGGACATTCTGGACAGGATGCCCAACTGGATGGCGAAGATGGAGGAGCTGGTGGGGGACGCGCAGCTGGTGGAGCAGCTGAGCCGGTATAACGGCGCAAACTACTGCATTCCCTTCTCCCACGGCCCGGTGGTGGAGAGCGGCATCATGATTGCGCGGAAGGACTGGATGGATAAGCTGGGAATCGAGTCCGTGACCAATCTGGAGGAGTTCGAGGCCATGCTGGAGGCCTTTACCAAGCAGGATCCGGACGGCAATGGCGTGGACGACACCTATGGCATCCACGGCGGACAGAGATACCGCTTCAACTATGTATGGGGCGCTTACGGAATCATGCCCGACAGCTACATCGTGCGCGATGACAAAACGGTCTTCACCAGCGTCACGGATG
This sequence comes from uncultured Acetatifactor sp., assembly GCA_948496895.1. Classification (GTDB taxonomy): domain Bacteria; phylum Bacillota; class Clostridia; order Lachnospirales; family Lachnospiraceae; genus Acetatifactor. Next base: position 480 of record CAOOJO010000063.1, read on the forward strand.
AATACAAAGAGGTGCTCAAGCTCCTGAACCGCTGGTACAGCGCCGGTTATATCGATCCTGAGTTCGTGACGGACGACAGGACCATGCAGCGGAACAAATGGAGCGAGGGCAAGATAGGCGTGTTGGAGGACAATGCCTTCTGGTGCGATTCCGCCCGTGGGGACGGCGGCGTGCTGGCTATGGTGGAGGCCAAGGACGAGAACGCCCGTTTTGCCTTCCTGGATCCCTTTGAGGGCCCGGATGGGAAGAAAGGCTCCTTCGTGGACTTTCCCTCCGTCACCGGTGACGGCGCGGTGTATTTCGGTGTGGACGCCAGCGACGAGGTGGTCTACAAAATGATGGAGATCAAGGAGGCCCTGGCCACGGAGTGGGAGCTTTACCAGCGCTGCTACTATGGCGTGGAGGGCACCGACTACACGGTGGACGAGAACGGCAAGCTGGCCCTGAACCCGGAGCTGGACGCGGAGAAGATTACCCAGAAGGGCATCCGCCAGACCTGGGGACTGATGCCCGTCACCTTCGAGTGGATGTCAAAGACCATGAATGAAAGGGACGAGCAGGTGCACAACATGTCCCTGTCCCAGCCTACGGTCTACAATGGCGTGGCCTTCGCCATTCAGGGAACCAATGAGGCCAGGCAGACAAAGGGGGAGGACATGAAAAAAGTGGTGGACGAGTATTACCTGAACGCGATTACCGGCAAGGTAGACATCGACGCCACCTGGGACAGCTACGTGGAGGACGCCATGAACGCGGGACTGGCCGATATCCTTGCGGAGTATGATGAAATCAGGATTAAGTAATGATTGAGAGGAGCTGGGGACGGATATGAAGAAAACAATCGTGATGGACAATATCTGCGGATGGCCGAATCTGACGGCGCTTCCGGACGGCAGCATTTTGAGCACGGTCTTTAACAAGCCCACCCACGGAATGGCGGAGGGGGAGGTGGAATGCTTAAGGAGCACGGATCAGGGAGAGTCATGGCACAGATTCGGCATCCCGGTGATGCATGAGCCCACAAAGAACCGGATGAACGTGGCGTGCGGCCTGGCGGCAGACGGAGATTTCCTGGCGGTGGTAGGAGGCTGGGACAACCGCGTCCCGGTGGGAGGAAAGATACCCTCCTATGCGGATTCCCACCGGCTTCCGGCTGTGGTCTGCCGCTCAAAGGACGGAGGCAGGACATTTTCCGTGGTTGACTTCCAGTACCGGATTCCCGGGAATCCATGGGTTCCCGTGCCCTACGGAGACGTATTCCGGGTGGGGGAGAGGCTGGCCATTGCATGCTATACCTGCCCGCCCGCGAAGATAGAGGACACGGCATCCTATATCATATTCAGCGAGGATGACGGACATACCTGGACATCCCACGGCGTGATCGCGGAGAAGGATCATCATGAGACTGCCCTGTGGTTTGCGGATGACAGATACGGCATTGCCCTGGCCCGTTCCGGGAAGGGAGACCATCTGGATCAATATGTGACAGAGGACGGCGGGCTGAGCTGGAGATTCGACAAGCAGGTGACGGCGGACGGAATGCACCCGGGACATATTTTACAGCTGGCGGACGGCGGCCTGCTGCTGAGCTGCGGCATCCGCCTGAAGAACAACTGGGGAATCGGCGTGGCGCTGAGCCGTGACCAGGGGGCAAGCTGGAGCTGGATGTCCGGCCTGTGCAATTTCGGTGCCGCCTCGGACGGCGGATATCCTGCCAGCGTCCAGCTGGCGGACGGCAGCATTCTGACACATTATTACATCAGCGGCGTGCCTTTCTGCGAGAGGTCTTTCGTGGGACAGGCGCGCTGGGAGCTGGACGAACTTTTTTGAAGAGGGGATTATGCTGCGTGAGAGAGAACAGGGACAAAGCAAGACAATACGTAAAAAAGAGCCTGCTGCTGGAAAAGCTGCGCGGCGGAGAGGTGGCGAACTGCATCAAGCTGAACGTATCGGGCCAGCCGGCATTTGAAATCGCCGCGCTGTCAGGGGTGGACAGCATCTGGATCTGCAGGGAGCATGTGGGAGGGGACTGGGAGGCGGTGGAGCGGCAGAGCGCCGTTGCGAAGCTTTATCAGTGCGACCTGATCGTGCGGGTGGAGAAAGGGAGCTACAGCGACTATGTAAAGCCTCTGGAGCTGGATGCCACCGGCATCATGGTGCCCCATGTGAAATCCGCGGAGGAGGCCAGGCAGATTGTGCGGAACACCCGATTCTATCCCATCGGCCTGCGGGCCTGGGACGGAGGGAACGCGGACGGGAAATATGGGCAGCTTTCCGCCAGCGAGTATATGGAATACTCCAACACGGAGAAGATGATCATCCTGCAGATTGAGGATCCGGAGGCTGTGGAGGATATTGATGAAATCTGTGGCGTGGAAGGATTCGATATGGTCTTCTTCGGGCCGGGGGATTTATCCCAGGCATATGGAGTGCCGGGGGAGCTGACGCATCCCCGTATCAGGGAAGCCCGGAAGAGGGTGGCTGAAAGCGCCAGAAGACACGGAAAGTTTGCCGGAACAGTCACGACTCCTGAGATACTCACGGAATGCTTGGCGGACGGGTACCAGTATGTGAACATCGGCGCGGATGTCTGGGCGCTGGCGGACGCTTATGCACAGATGCTGGAGAGATTTCGGACGGCTGTAAGCGGCAGCTGACGCGCACGGACAAGGAATCTGCCATAAGATGGAATCAGCCGGCGGGAACAACCCCGCTGGCTGATTCTGCTTCTGTGGAATCCGCGTCTGCCGGATTTTCAGAGCGCCTTCATCATGAGGATGCCGTCCAGGGCCCCATAGGTCTCCACCACCTGGGCGTACTCCGTGGCCTGGGGAAAGTGCAGGGTCATGGTAGCGGAGATGGAAGCGTCCCTGTCCGTGGGATTGGAGCGGGTCATCTCCAGATTGCTGATGGTGCAGTCATTTGCGCCCGCGAAGCTCATGAAAGCGCTCAGATCCGCGATTTTCGTGAATTCTATGTAGACTGCGATGGTCTTGGAATGGGTCTGGAGCCGCTTGTCCACGAAGCGCAGGATCTGGATGGAGACCCAGAGGGCGGCGAAGCAGATCAGCGCCCCCGAGTAGAAGCCCGCGCCCAAAGCCAGGCCCATGCAGGCCACGGCCCACAGCCCGGCGGCGGTGGTCAGCCCCTTCACCTGGTTCTGCCTGGTGACCAGGATGGTGCCCGCCCCCAGAAAGCTGATGCCGCTGACCACCTGGGCCCCGATGCGGCTGGCATCGGCAGCGCCTGTGAGATCCGTGACATAGATGCCCACCATCATGGCTAACGCCGAGCCCAGGCAGACTACCATATAAGTCCGAAAGCCCGCGGGCAGATGCTTCTTCTCCCGCCCATAGCCCAGGATGCCGCCCAGCAGCATGGCCAGGAAGAGCCGGACCAGGACGGAGAGGAAGTTTAAGTCGTACAGCGTCAGGTAGAATTCGTACAATGTCTGAACAGCTTCATTTGTCATCTGTGTCCCTCCCTGCCCGGGTTTTACGCCTTCTGATGCGCGCGATGTCTGCTAAGACATGTATCCATTTTACCATGAAGCCCCGGGCAAGGCAAGCGGAATACTTATCTGAAATTCACAGATTCTGGTTGAAGATTTTCCGGGACAGGCCTATAATGTAACTATGATTACAGGGTTCGCGAAGCGGTTCTTGTAATAGAATTATGATTACAGGGTTCGCGAAGCGGTTCCTGTAATAGAGCCATGATTACAGGGTTCGCGAAGCGGTTCCTGTAATAGAGCCATGAAATCATGACAGTGTAGGAAGCAGAAGAAAGGAGATTCAGGTATGCGTTTTTTCATCGACACGGCAAAGGTGGAGGATATCAGGAAGGCAAATGACATGGGTGTCATCTGCGGCGTCACCACCAATCCTTCCCTGATTGCGAAGGAAGGCAGGGTATTCGAGGAGGTCATCGCGGAGATCGCGTCCATCGTGGACGGCCCGATCAGCGGCGAGGTGAAGGCCACCACCACGGACGCGGAGGGCATGATCAAAGAGGGCAGGGAGATCGCGGCGATTCATCCCAACATGGTAGTGAAGATTCCCATGACGGTGGAGGGCCTGAAGGCCTGCAAGGTACTGTCCGCCGAGGGCATCAAGGTGAACGTGACATTGATCTTCACGGCCAACCAGGCTCTGCTGGCGGCCCGGGCCGGAGCGGCTTTCGTGTCGCCCTTCCTGGGACGGCTGGACGACATCAGCCAGAGGGGCGTGGATCTGATTCAGGAGATTTCCGATATCTTCGCCGTGACGGATCTGGATACGGAGATTATCGCGGCCAGCGTCCGCAATCCCATCCATGTCACTGACTGCGCGCTGGCGGGAGCGGATATCGCCACAGTGCCCTACGGCGTCATCGAGCAGATGGTGAAGCACCCTCTGACGGACGCTGGGATAGCAAAATTCCAGGCTGACTACAAGGCCGTATTCGGCGAGTGAGGTCAGGAGCTTTCCGGGAACTGGCTCTGTGGGAATCAGGCATAATAAGACTGCCCCGGCTTTGACTGAGTCAAAAGCCGGGGCAGCCCCTTGCCCTTTGGCGCCTTTTTCCAGGCACATATGCGCGTTCGGCGCGCACACATACCCGTGTTCAGGCTGCTCTATTCTTCGCTTAGCCGGGGAGCCTTATTTCATCTGCTCTTCCTGCTTCTTGATCATACGACGCACCATCTCGCCGCCGATGGAACCGGCCTCACGGGAAGTCAGATCGCCGTTGTAGCCCTCCTTCAGGTTCACGCCCAGCTCGGACGCGACCTCAGTCTTGAAACGGTCCATGGCCGCCTTGGCTTCGGGTACTTCTACTTTGTTCGTTCTGTTACCAGACATCTTTTTCACCTCCTTGACGTATCTTTCATTTATCTATCTTCAAGATAAGTGCCGCCCGCACTTACCCTGAAGATTCAAAGTGAAGTGTTCGCTGCGACTTATCTTGGTCTTATTATGACCCTGGGGAAAGAAAATATGTTGGAAACATTTAGGGAAAAATACCCGGGGGAATTGATTGCATTTGCCGTGGCTTTGTGATAAAATCGAAATATTCGTACATGCTTATAAAAACTGCCGCGGGGAAGCGGCGCCAAAACGCTGGAATATGTATTTGCGATTGGGGGCCATATGTTTCATTCTATGATATCGGAAGAGTACTCTTCATTGCTTGCCCTGAGCGGCATTTTGTTCGCCTTTGTGGCCACAGTGGCCGCCATAGCGAAGCTGGGCAGGTATCTGCCCAAGGACGCGGGCCGGGAATTCGCCGTTGACGGCAAGCTCTCCGCGGGGAAGCCCAGGGGCGCGGGAATCATCTTCGTGCTGGCCTTCGTGGCATCGGCGCTTCTGTTCGTGCCCATGAAGCCGGAGCTTGTGATCTATCTGATTCTGACTGTCATCTGCATGGTGACAGGCTTTCTGGACGATGCCTCGGAGAAGCCCTGGGGCGAGCTGAAGAAGGGAATCCTTGACCTGTGCGTGGCCATCCTGGTGGCAATGACGTTCCTTCATTATAATGACAACACCATCCGTCTGGCGCTGTTCCAGCGAGCCGAGCTGGTGATTCCCAAAGCGCTGTTCGCCGTCCTGATCGTGGCGCTGGTATGGGTCTCCGTGAACGTGACCAACTGCGCGGACGGGGTGGACGGGCTCTCCGGGACGCTGGCCATCATCTCCATCATGACGATTTACGTGGTGGACAGGATTCTTGGGACAGGGCAGGACTTCTCTTTCCTGATTCTGCTGTTCGCGGCCTGTATCCTGGGATACCTGTGGTACAACGCCACGCCCAGCCGTCTGCTGATGGGGGACGCGGGCTCTAGGGCCATGGGGCTGTTCATCAGCATCGCCATCTTGAAGAGCGGCAGCCCTATCCTGTATATCCCCATTGCGCTGGTGCTGATACTGGACGGAGGCCTGGGGCTGATAAAGGTAGGGCTGATCCGTGCCTTCGGCATCCATATCATGACGAAGATACGCACGCCCCTGCACGACCAGGTGCGCAAGGTCTGGGGCTGGTCCAACACCCAGACAGTGTTCCGCTTCGCCATCATCCAGATTATCCTGGCGGTGGCGGTGGTATACGGAATCGGCCTGTAAAATCGGGAACAGGCACCACAAAAGGCATCAAAAAATGAATGGAATAAGAAAGGCAAGCATCTGAAATGTACGATCAACTGACACCCAGCGACATCAGGAAGATGGAAGAGGAAATCGAGCACCGCAAGCTGGTGGTGCGCCCCAAAGCCCTGGAGGACGTAAAGGAGGCCAGGGCCCAGGGAGACCTGAGCGAGAACTTCGAGTACTATGCGGCCAAGAAATTCAAGAACCAGAACGAGAGCCGCATCCGTTATCTGGAGCGGATGATTAAGACCGCCAGGGTCATCTCGGAGGATTCCGCCGAGGACGAGGTGGGCATCAACAATACGGTGACGGTGGAATTTATGGAGGACGGCCTGGTGGAGACCTACAAAATCGTCACCACGGTCCGGGGGAACTCCCTGGAGAACCTGATCAGCAACGAAAGCCCCTTAGGCAAGGCTTTGCTGGGAAAGAAGGAGGGGCAGACCGCCCATGTACAGGTGAACAATGCCATAGGCTATGATGTCAAGATCGTGAAAATAGAAAATACCGCTGACGATGGCAGCGACAGGATTAGGAGCTTTTAAATGAAAAAATATCTTTTATTCGATTTGGACGGAACACTGACAGACCCCAAGGTGGGGATATGCACCTGCGTGCAGTACGCGCTGAGCTCCTTTGGCATAGAGGAGCCTGACCTGGACAAGCTGGAGCCCTTCATCGGGCCGCCCTTAAAGGAAAGCTTCCAGAAGTACTATCAGTTCGACGATGCCCAGGCGGAAGCCGCCATCGAAAAGTACAGGGAGCGCTTCCGGGACACCGGGATATTCGAGAACAAGCTCTATGACGGCATCCCCCAGATGCTGAACGCCCTGAATTCCCAGGGGATGTTCATGGCGGTGGCGTCCAGCAAGCCCACGGAGTTCGTCAGACGGATTCTGGATCATTTCGGCATCGGGAAATACTTCAAGGTCGTAGTCGGCAGCGAGCTGGACGGCACCCGGGTGCAGAAGGAGGAGGTCATCCAGGAGGCCTTAAAGCAGCTGTTCGGCAACTGGCCTGTGGAGAAGACCAAGGTATACATGATCGGAGACCGCAGCTATGACGTGGAGGGCGCCCGGAAGGTGGGCGTGGAGTGCGTGGGCGTTACATATGGCTATGGCAGCATGGAAGAGCTGCGTGAGGCCAAGTGCGACTATATCGTCCGCTCCGTGGAGGAGCTGCAGAAGTTCCTGCTGCGGGGGACGGAGAAGAAGGAGCAGCTTACTACTTCCCAGCGGATCTGGCAGATGGTGCTGCCCTTCCTGATTTTCTTCCTGGCCAGGAACATCGCCCTGAACGTGGGGGCCATGCTCTTAGCCACAATAGGGGGCCAAATGTCCGGTGGGGAATTCCTGTTCATCCGCAATGCCCAGGGAGAGCTGGAGAGCATGACGGGGAACGCGGCGGTGCTGGTGTCCGCCTTCGGATATGCGGTGGCCGGGCTTTCCGTCTGGAACATGGCGAAGAAGACCATTGCCAGGACGGCGGAGGACATGAAGCTGCTGCACATCAAGGCGGAGCCGCCCAGGAACTACTGCCTTCTGGCCGGAGCCACAGTAGGATTGGCATTAGGGCTGAATATCCTGCTCAAGCTGGCCGGTACGGTAGAGAGCTCCGAGACCTATCAGGAGGTGGCCCAGAATCAGTACGCGGCATGGCTCCCCATAGGGCTGATCTGTTTTGGATTCATCGCGCCGGTGGCTGAGGAGCTGCTGTTCAGGGGAGTCATTTTTGGCTGCATCAGACGCTATATGAAGCTGCCCGCGGCCATCCTGGTGTCGGCAGTGTTCTTCGCCCTCTATCATGGGAATTCGGTGCAGGCTATCTACGCGGTGGCCATGGGCTATCTGATGGCCTACGCCTATGAGTATTTCGGGGATTTCCGGATGGCGCTGGGCGTGCATATCGTGGCCAACGTGCTGACCTATGTGCTGAGCTACGTTCCGGGGGTCTCACATCTGATGAACTGGCCGGCGTGCATCGTGTGCCTGGCAGCAGGCGCGGGGTGCGCTTGGGCGCTGCATAAGGGGAAGAAGATATTCTGAGGGATTGGCATGCGGATTATAGGGAACGGAAGAGGAGCAGTCGAATGAAGAAGATATGGGAGAGGGGCGTTTTAACGTGTTGCATTGTCTTGAGCCTTTGCGTTTTTCCGTTGTGCCTTGTGAGAAGTGACGTCAATGTGGATGTGGCGCCGCAGGGACCTTTAAAAACGGAAAACACAGCACGGGAGCTAAAGCAGACCTTTGTGGCGCAGACCAGTTATCTTTCGGAGGTGGACTTTGATATTGCGTTTCCGGATGGTAAGCCTGAAACAGGAGATTTGACTGTTCAGATCATGGAAGAGGACGGGAAAGTGATTGTGCAGAAGACCCTTCCTCTGAGCGATGTGAATGACAATGCGTATACCCCGGTATCCGTGGGGAAATGGGTCAGGAAGGGGAATCTGTATTCCTTTGCGGTCTCGGGGGGGTACTGTTCCAGGCCGTTTATACGGAAGATTTAGGAGAAGACGCATCAGGCAGTGAGATGCTGTATTTCGGCGGAGAGCGTATGCAGGGAAGGGCGACTGCCCGATATGTATACGGTTTCCCGTTAAACAGGAAAAATGTGATATGCCTCTGGGCTTTTCTGTGGATGCTGTGCTTTGTCCTGATAGGATGGTTTGGAGACGAAAGGCTCCTGTGCCATGGCAAATGGGCGCTGAAGGCAGAGCGTCTGCTGGAGAAGTGGCAGATTCCTGTCCTGGCGCTGGAGCTTGTCCTGGTTCTGGCGATGATAATCAGGATATGCCAAAACGAGGCGGTAGATTGGGACGAAGCTTTTACATGGCAGATCACAACGAAGAACAATGTGATGGGGATGCTTAGGGCCACGGCGGCAGATGTGCACCCGCCATTGTATTATCTATTCGTCATGGGTGCCATGGCCATCTTTGGCAGGAATATATTCGTAGCAAAAATGGTATCTGTAGCCGGTGCCGCTGCCACCGGCATCCTGGGAATCACGCTTGTCAGAAAAAGGTGGGGAGTGAAGACAGCCATCCCGTTCATCCTGGTAAGCGGGCTGGGAACCCAGATGATTTATTATAATGTGAACCTGCGCATGTACTCATGGACTGTCTTTTTTGTCATGGCTGCATGCCTGTTCGCGTATGAGATAGCGCAGTCAGGGAAAATAGGTTGGTGGATAGCGTTCACCCTGGTTTCTCTGGGCGGGGTCTATACCCAGTACTATGCAGTGGTGCCATTGGCATTGATTTACATAGGTCTGTTGTTCTGGATTATCATAAATGACAGGGG
>CAOOJO010000064.1 GCA_948496895.1 uncultured Acetatifactor sp.
ACTAATAGGACGCGGGCTTAACCAAGGGCAATGGGATGTCGGTTCCAAGGCGGTTACATCGCTGGTCAGTATTCGGTTTTGAGGGCACAGTCAGAATTCTGTTTTGGATTCTATTATAAAGATACAGGAAAAGAGAGGTTTCGTATATCGAAATACTCTTTTTTTGCGTATGGATTTCAGAACAGGATATGTCATCTGCGGAGGGGGAAGCGAATGAGGATTATGTTGGTGGAGGATAATGAAGCGATTATCATGGGGCTGGAATATCTGCTCTCCCAGGAGGGATACCAGGTGGTGACGGCCAGGAACATGGCGCAGGCAGAAGATTTCCTTGCAAGGCAGGACGTGGGGCTCTTGCTCCTGGACATCGGGCTGCCGGATGGGGACGGCTTCCAGCTGTGCAGGAAGGTGAAGCGGGAAGGGCAGACGCCCGTGATATTCCTCACGGCGAAGGAGGATGAGACGGATGTGGTAAAGGGGCTGGACATGGGAGCGGACGATTATGTCATCAAGCCCTTCCGCAACAGGGAGCTGGTCTCGCGCATCCGGAGCGTGCTACGCAGGAGCGGTAAGGGCACGTCCGTGCTGCGCTGCGGGGATATCGCCCTGAACACGGAGACAGGCAAGGTGACGCGCGGCGGCAGCGAGATTGGGCTGACGAAGCTGGAATATAAGATCCTGAGCAATATGATGTCCTGTCCGGGAAAGCTTTTTACCAGGGATGAGATCCTGTCGGACATCTGGGACATATCCGGGAATTTCGTGAACGACAATACGCTGTCGGTGACCGTGAAACGCCTGCGGGAGAAGCTGGGGGACAGCGACGGCCGGTTCATAAAGACTGTGCGGGGCATGGGATACAGGCTGGAGCGCTGACGGTGGTACTGTAGAAAGGGATGGCCTGGATCCGATGCCTGATAGCAGGGAGCGTGCGAGAGTCCGCAAGAACAGCAGGCGGACAGAAAGGGATGGAAATATGGTCTGGAATAAGGAGCTGAAGTGGCTGGCAGGGATGTTCCTGGCCTGTTTCTGTACAGGCGTCCTGGCCATGAACCTCTGCGTGGCAGTCTATGGGAGCCATATGCGGGCGGAATATCACAGCCTGCTGGCCGCGGTATTCGGAAATGTGGCGGAGGCCTATCCAGGGGTGGCCGAGGAAGAGCTGGTGTCCATCCTGAACCGTGAGGGCAATGAGGCCCTGGGCGCTGAACTCCTTGGGAGGTACGGCATCCTGGAGGGATATGCGGGCGCGTCCTTTGCGGGGCAGGAGAGGCAGCTCGGGATGCTGTACGCAGGGATGAACCTTTTCCTGATCCTGCTTTTCTCCTGCACGGGCATCCTGCTCTATCGGTATTTTAAAAAGCGTCAGGAGAGGATTTCAGGGCTGGCAGGGTATATGGAGGCCCTGAACCGAAGAGGCTACCGGGTGGAGGTGGAGGACAATGCGGACGATGAGCTCAGCGGACTGCGCAACGAGCTGTATAAGCTGACGGTCTACCTGAAGGAGCAGGCAGAGGCCGCGATGACGCAGAAGCGCATGCTTGCGGACGCTCTGGCAGATATCTCTCATCAATTGAAGACGCCCCTTACCTCCGCCACAGTGCTGCTGGACAACCTGTCCGAGAACATGGACATGGATCGGGCCACCAGGCAGCGCTTCCTGGCAGAGGCCACCAGGCAGCTCACCGGCATGTCCTGGCTGGTGACTACTGTGCTGAAGCTGTCGAAGCTGGACGCGGGGATGGTGGAGCTGGAGCGGACCTGGATTTCGGGGAAGGCTCTGGTGGAGGATGTGGAGCGGCGTCTGGAGATCGCCGCGGAGTGGAAGGGGATTTCCTTTTCCCTGGATTTTCCGGAGCAGGTCAGCCTGTACGTGGACAGGAAATGGACGGGGGAAGCGCTGCTGAACATCGTCAAGAATGCCATCGAGCACAGTCCCCAGGGCGGCACCGTGGAGATCGGCGGCACCAGGAACGAGGTCTATGCGCAGATAGCTGTCCGCGACCACGGGGCAGGGATGACGGAAGAGGAGCTCAAGAAGCTCTTCCGGCGCTTCTACCAGGGGGATTCCGCCAGGGAGGACAGCATGGGCATCGGGCTGTCGCTGGCCAAGGAGATCGTGGAGAAGCAGGGCGGCCATATAACGGTGGACTCCCACAGGGACGGCGGCACCGTTTTCATCCTGCGGTTCTTGCATGGAAATGCGTGAGGACGCAGATGGAGAAAAAATAGGAAATGTCACGGAAATGTCATTTTAGCCTTTTATACTGGAATCGTAAGGAACGGTTGAAAATGATTTCAGGAAGGAAGGTAAATATGGGAAATATGGGACGGAAAGGCTATAGGGAGGCGGAGGAGGGAATGCCCGAAAGGGACTCCGCCCGCCCGGCGGAAATCCTGCGCACGGAGCATCTGCGCAAGGTATACGAGACAGGGAACAATGAGATCATCGCGGTGAACGATGTAGGCATCTCCGTGGCACAGGGAGAGTTCGTGGCAATCGTGGGGAGCTCCGGCAGCGGGAAGTCCACGCTGATGCACATGCTGGGCGGCGTGGACAGGCCCACCTCCGGCAGGGTGTTCATAGAGGACGAGGACATCTATCGGATGGACGATGACAAACTGGCGATATTCCGCAGGAGACAGGTGGGGCTGATCTACCAGTTCTACAACCTGATTCCTGTGCTGACGGTGGAGGAGAACCTGACCTTGCCCTGCGAGCTGGACGGCCGGGAGCCGGATCCGGAGCTGGTGCAGGAGCTGGCGGGGATGCTGGGGCTGAAAAGGATCCTGAACCGTCTGCCCAACGAGCTCTCCGGCGGCCAGCAGCAGCGGGTGGCCATCGGCAGGGCGCTGATCACAAGGCCCGCCATCCTCCTGGCGGACGAGCCCACGGGAAACCTGGACACCCGGGCCGGGAACGAGATCATGGAGCTGTTGAAGGTCTCCAACCGCAGGTATAAGCAGACCGTGATCATGATCACCCACAATCTGGAGCTGGCGAAGCAGGCGGACAGGGTCTTGAGCATCGAGGACGGCTATGTGTCCGAGGGGCATTGGGGGGTGGCGGGATGAATGTATTGAAGAGATGCTGCTACCGCTCCATGAAGGAGAACCGCAAGCGCACCGTGGTGACCATCATCGGAGTCATCCTCGCCACGGCGCTGATCACGGCGCTGGCCTGTCTGGTGGTGAGCTTCCGCGTGAGCCTGATCGCCTACGAGAAGGAGGAGAACGGGGATTTCCATTATCATTTCCTGAACGTGAAGCAGGAGTACCTGAAATATTTCGAGAACAACAGGCAGATAGAGAAGTACGCCCTGACGGAAAAACTGGGCTATGCCTATCTGGAGGGCTGCCAGAATCCGGATAAGCCCTATCTGTACGTCACGGCCATGGACGAGGAGGCGGAGGCCGCGCTGTCCTTGAAGCTGGCGGCGGGGCGGATGCCGGAGAACGGCTCGGAGATAGTGGTGGGCAGGCATGTGATCAGCAACGGCCTGGTGGATGTAAAGGTCGGTGACAGACTGACCCTGTCCCTGGGAGAACGGATAACCGATGATGGATATACGCTGAGCCAGTGGGAGTCCTATCACGCCGATGAGGAGGCGTTCCGGCCGGGAACGGAGAAGACCTTCACCGTGGTGGGCGTCATAGAGCGGCCCGGCACCGGAGTGGAGCCCGTGACGGCCCCGGGATATTCGGCCTTTACCCGCCTGGAGAGCACGGGACAGGAGGCGGAAGCGGATGTGTACGCCACTTACACGAAGCAGGGGCTGCGCCACAGAGACCAGGTGACGGCCGGCATCCTGGGCGTGTCCCAGGAGCTGTACCTGCGCTGGAAGGAGGGATTTCAGGAGGGCTGCACGGAGCAGGAGCTGGAGGAGATCCAGACAGTGGCGTCCTCCGTCCAGGAGAACTACTGGCTGCTGAAATGGGAGCTGATGCTCTTCTCCGACGGCATGATGAGCATGATATACGCCATGTCCGCGGTGGCCGCAGCGGTCATCATCGTCACCAGCGTATTCTGCATCCGGGGCAGCTTCGCCATATCCCTGACGGAGAAGATGAGGCTCTACGGCAGGCTGTCCTCTGTGGGGACCACGGCGGCCCAGCAGCGGAAGGTAGTCTACTATGAGGCCAGATTCCTGAGCGCCGTGGGGGTTCCCCTGGGGGTGGCAAGCGGGCTGGCCGCGGCGGTGATTTTGGTAAAAGGGGTGAGCGCCCTGGTAAGGGATGCCTTAAGCTTCAAGCTGATATTCGGCACCTCCCTGCCCATGATCCTATTGGCAGCAATCCTGGCGACGGTGACGGTGTTCCTCTCCGCAAGGGGCAGCGCCAGGCAGGCGGCAAGGATCTCGCCCATCAGCGCCATCCGGGCCAACGACACCGTGAAGCTGGGGAAGCGCGTCCGCTGTCCGGGATGGATCGGGAGGCTGTTCGGCATCGGAGGCAAGATTGCATACAAGAATCTGAAGCGGGCCAGGGTGAAGTACCGCGCCACGGTGGTATCCATCGTGGTCAGCGTGGCCATATTCATCGGCATGACTACATTTGTAGACCTGATATCCCTGGCTGTGGGCACCCGTTTCGGGGACATGCCCTATCAGATGCAGCTCAGCATCTTTCGATGGGACTTTTATGACGACGCGGTGGCCATTGCGGAGATGGACGGCGTGGAAGAGGGAGAGGTGGTGCGGAAGGCCAGCCTGGCAGTGGAGAAGAGCCAGGTTCCCTATACGGCGGAGTGGCTGAAAGGGTATGTAGAGGAGGAAAATGCAGGGGAGGACAGGATAACCATATGCTCCCTGGGGGAGAAGGCCTACGCCCGCTACTGCAAGGAGGCGGGGGTTTCCGTGGAGGAGGCAAAGGGGAAGGCCCTGGTGATAGCGGATTATCATCTGGAACACACGATAGACGGAAAGACCTATATCGAAGAGGGGAATATCGCCGAGTTCAAGCCGGGGGACGTCCTCCGGGGAATCGGCGAATCCGCCGGGACGGACATCGAAGTCCTGAAGCAGACTACTGTGCGTCCCATGTATCTCTCAGACTCGGCGTACCGCATGATACTGATCGTGGATGAGGAATTCATGGACAGCGCGCCGGGGCTGCAAAGGTATGACAATATAGAGGTCTATCTGAAGTGCCAGGATCCGGACGGGTTAGAGCAGCGCATCCGCAGCGAAGCGCAGCTGCAATATTTTACGCTGACAAATTATAGTACGATTCAAAGAAATGAACACAGCATGCTTCTGATGGTGGCAATCTTCCTGTACGGGTTCCTGGCGGTGGTGGCCCTGATCGGGATCACCAATGTGTTCAACACCGTCACCACCAATATGGAGCTGCGGGCGCCGGAATTCGCCATGCTGCGCTCTGTGGGGATGACCGGCCGGGAATTCAGGCGCATGATATGGCTGGAGGGCGCGTTCTACGGGGGAGGGGCGCTGTGCGTCGGGATTCCGGCAGGGCTGCTGATTTCCCTGCTGTTCCACAGAGGGTTCGGGGTGAGGTTCGTGATGGACTACCGGGTTCCCTGGATGGGGATCGTCCTGTCCGTCGCCGCCGTGGCCGTATTGCTGTACGGCATCATGCGCTATTCCATGGCCAAGATCAACAGGAGGAACATCATCGACACCATACGGAACGAAAACATCTGAGGGAAAAAGCGGCCGCAAAAATTTTAGTAAGTTTTAAAGATTATTGTTTTCTTTTCCACGCAAGTATGTTAAGATAATAGCATATAAATAGCGGGAACTGTTCCTGTTTTGGAAAGGCTCCGGCCGGGAAAGGATATGGATAACTATGGACGACAGCAAGATTTTATTGGAAAACGGCACGAACGAATTGATGATTCTGGAGTTCAAGCTGGGCGACAACTACTATGGCATCAACGTGGCGAAGATTAGGGAGATCACGAAATACGAGCCGGTCACCCCGATCCCCAACGCCCATCCCAGCATAGAGGGCGTGTTCATGCCCCGGGACGTGATGATCACGGCAATCGACCTGAAGAACTGCCTGGGCCTGGGAGAGTCCGAGCCCAAGGGACTGTTCATCATCACGAACTTCAACAAACTGGACATCGCGTTCCATGTAGACAGCGTCCTGGGTATCCATACCGTGTCCTGGACGGACATCATCAAGCCTGAGGTAACCATCTCCACCGCGGAGGAGGGCGTTGCCATCGGCATCGTCAAGAAGGAAGACAGGCTCATCATCATCCTTGACTTCGAGAAGATCGTCACGGACATCAATCCTGAGACCGGCCTGAAGATCTCCGACATCAATGAGCTGGGAGAGCGGCACAGGAGCACGGTTCCGGTTCTGATCGCGGAGGATTCCGCCCTGCTGAACAAGCTGATCGTGGACTGCCTGAAGAAGGCGGGCTACGAGAACCTGATCCATGTGGAGAACGGCAAGCAGGCTTACGATATCATAAGCCATTATAAGGAGCAGGGAACCCTGCATGAGAACGTGCGGGTGGTCATCTCCGATATCGAGATGCCTGAGATGGACGGGCACAGGCTGACCAAGCTGATTAAGACGGACGAGGCCACGGCAAAAATCCCGGTGGTCCTGTTCTCCTCCCTGGTGAACGAGGAGATGCGCCGGAAGGGCGAAGCGCTGGGAGCGGATGCGCAGCTTTCCAAGCCGGAGATAGGCAATCTGGTAAGGATAATAGATCAGCTAGTGGCGGAAAGGCACTTGGATATGTAGGATCCTGAAAAGGCCGGGATGATGTCCCGGCTTTTTTCCTGTATGGGGAATTTTGTACGGCGATGGCAGGTGACAGAGATGGACAATCATAAGATTCTGGAAAAGATAGAGCAGGCGGACATGGTGCTGGTGGGCCTGGGGGAGGATTTCGACGGGGATGTCTTCCTGCGGCAGGACGCCAGGTATCTGTCCGGCTGTGAGAAGCTGAAGGAGGCCGGGCTACACTGGCTTAAGCCTGCGTGGAACGAATTCTGCGTGGAGAAGTCAGGGGATACCTCACTGAACCTGGCCCTTGAAAGGCTGGGGGAAATCCTACAGGGGAAGAACCATTTCCTGGTCGGTGTATCCACCAACAGGAGGATAGGGGACTTGGGCAGGGCGGTGATGCCCTGCGGCTCCTGGCAGAAGAAGCAGTGCGCCGCCGGTGGCTGCGGAGGAGGGTTGTCTGAGGTGACGGAGCAGGACAGAGCAGCGCTGTGGCGGTTTTTCGGGGAGCTGTATGAGGGACGCTTACCGGAGGAGCACCCTCTGCCCGGGACATGCCCGGCCTGTGGGGCCGCCCTTGTCCTGAACAATGTGTACGCGAAAGAATATGACGAGTCCGGGTATCTGGAGCAGTGGAGCCTCTATCGGAAGTGGCTCCAGGGGACGCTGAACCACAGGCTGCTGGTGCTGGAGCTGGGGGTGGGGATGCGGTTCCCCTCGGTGGTGCGGTGGCCCTTCGAGAAGGTGGCTTTTTTTAACCAGAAGGCGTATTTCTGCAGAGTCCACGAAAAGTTGTATCAATTGACCAAGGAATTGTCAGAAAAGGGATGCGGAATTTCAAAGAATGCGATTGATTGGCTGGTGGAGCTGTGATAAAATAGGAATGGATATGCATTCATAGAAACCGGAGGAGAGAACATGCCTTCCAACGAAGAGAAGAACAGAAACGGGAACGCGGAATCGGACAGCTATGGGATGGACGCCCTTACGGAGCTGTCGGCGGAGGAGATAGAAAAGCTCCTGGCGGAGGGCGCGGGAACGCGTCCGGAGGAGCCTCGGGATTTGCCCCAGGGGGATGTGCTCGAGATGCTGGAGGAAGCAGGGGACGAGAATGACGACGACCTGCATGACATTCAGGACATGCTGAGGAAGTCTGACAGAAACGAGGCAATCGACGCAGGCGTCATGGAGGAGACAGGCTCCCGGCAGGGGCCGGCGGACAGGCTGCTGGCGGACATAGAGGGAGCGGAAGAGGAGAACGGGGCATCTATGGACGCCAAGACGCGCAAAGCCCGGGAAAAAGCCCGCAAAGCCCAGGAAAAGGCGGAAAAGGCAGCCAGGCGGAAAGCGGAAAAGGAAGCGGCCAGGGCCGGGAAGGCGACGAAGCGGGGGCTTAAGAAGCGCGGGGATAAGGATTCGGAGCAGCCGGAGAGGAGGACGGAGGACCCTGAGGAAATCAAGGAGTTCGACATGCTCCTGGACAAGGATCTCCTGGACAGCATCGTCTCCGACGCGGGCAATCTGGGCCGTGGTGAGAAAAAGGAGACTGCCGGGGAAGGGGAATCCACGGGCTTTAGCGTAAATGAGCTGGGGGCTGAATTCGATGCTGCCGCAGAGCGGGAGAAAGCATTGAACTCGGAAAGGACGAAGGAAAGAGACGTGGCGCCAGTAAAAGAAGAGACAGAAGAATCCGGTATCATGGAACTGGATATGGATGAGGTAGATGCCTTTATTCCGGACATCTCCAGCGAGCCGAAGGAGGAGTCCGGGGAGAAGCGCAAGGGCGGCCTCATGACTAAGATCATCACCATGCTGACCGAGGAAGAGCCGGAGAACGAGGACATCCCGATTTCCGAGGAGAATCAGGAAATCCTCAGGGATCTGGACAGCGAAAAGGCAAACGGCGGCAAAGGAAAGAAAGCGAAAAAGGCAAAGAAGCCCGCGAAGAAAAAAGAGAAGAAGAAAAAGCCGCCAAAGCCCGCGAAGCCGAAGAAACCCAAGAAGGTCAAGGAGCCGGAACCCTATACGGGCAAGAAGATCACCTTTAAGAAAGCCTTGCCTATTCTGCTGCTGGGCGCTACCATAGGCGCGGTGGTGTTCATTTTCGTGAACCTGGTTTCCGATTTCTCTGTAAAGCAGGCTGCTGCGGAGGCTTACAGGAACGGGGACTACAAGGCCTGTTACCAGAAGCTGTCCGGAAGAAAGCTGAACGAGGAGCAGGCGCAGATGTACGGAAAGGCAGAGAGCATCCTCTACATGGAGCAGGAGTACCGCAAGTACGAGATTGTCCTGAAGAACGGCACCGAGGTACAGGCGGTGGACAGTCTGCTCCAGATAGTGACGGATTATCCGGCCATTCAGGAATACGCGGCCCAGTGCCAGGCCCTGCCGGAGGTGGAGGAGATTTATGGGGGAATCTTGGGCATACTTTTCGACAGGTATGGCATCACGGAGGAGCAGGCCAGGGAAATCACAGCATTGGGGAGCAGCATAAAGTATACCAGGGCTGTCACCGCGCTGGTGGAGGGAAAGGGATACGATTCTGAAGGCGCGCCGTCTGTGTCAGGCCAGCCGGAAGAGGATTCCGGCGCTGAGGGAGAGCCCGAAGTTCAGCCCGGGGAAATCGGAGAAGCTGTCCCGGACGAGCTGCCCGAGGAGGCGGAGCTTGGAGAGGGTAATTTTGCGGACTGATGCCGGAGGGGAAGCCGCCTCCGCTTAAGCCGGGGAGACGAAGCGGCAGAATATAGGAAGTGTGCTACTATGATTGCGATAATAGATTATGACGCAGGGAACATAAAAAGCGTGGAGAAGGCGCTGCTCCATCTGGGGGAGAAGGCTGTGGCCACCAGGGATGCGGATACGATTCTGGGGGCGGACGGCGTGATTCTGCCGGGGGTGGGGGCCTTTGGGGATGCCATGGGGAAGCTCCATGCTTACGGACTGGTGGATGTGATTCATCGATGCGTGGAGTCCGGGAAGCCTTTCCTGGGAATCTGCCTGGGGCTGCAGCTTCTGTTCGACAGCAGCGAGGAAAGCCCCGGGGTGGAGGGACTCCATGTCCTGGAGGGGCGGATTCGGCGGATACCCGCCTCCGGCGGGCTGAAGATTCCCCATATCGGATGGAACGATCTGAGCTTTCCACGGAGAGGGAGGCTGTTTGAAGGACTGGGGGCAAAGCCATATGTCTATTT
>CAOOJO010000065.1 GCA_948496895.1 uncultured Acetatifactor sp.
GTGCGATATGGTTCTCAAATTTCTCCAAAAGCACTGATATCGGATTACAGCCGCCCCTCTCTTGGGTCTCCTTTTTCATAAATGCTTCCGTATCCAGGTAATCTGCATCCACAAGACAGGAATAAGTCATCCGGATAAAAAACGACATTGTGAACGCAGGGTGGCTCCCCGTCGCGCAAAATGCCGGAACAAAGGCCTTTGGAGGCGCAATCTCCCTCTTCCACTCCCCGTATTCCGGCAAATCGCTTTTCATTCTTCCAAAAAAAGTTCCATCCTGCGCCCGGCTTGTCCGCGGCAGACCGCCGTCCAGCAGACCGGAATGATGCCCTGCCACAGCCATCGCCAGCGGGAATAGGTTAGAAGACATGCGATAGACTTCTTTCGCCCCTGCGGTAGAGTGGTCTACTTTACTTGAATGCTCCGGATTACGGATCCTTTTCTGAAATGCATCGGAAAATTTCCCGATATCATGCATAAGGCCGCACAGATATCCAACATCCCCGCAACCAAATTCTGAGGCGAATGCCTCTGCCCTGTCTGCCGTTCCCTGTAAATGTTCTTTTATGGTCTGTATTTCTCCGGCTTCGCCGATATGTGCTATCCAAGTATCCATTTTATCCCCTTCTGTAGCTATGATTTTCTGTTCTTCATTAGTAGTACTGTTTATTGATATTATGATAGCACTGAAAGCTTTAAACGTCAATATAAAAGCCAAAACTAAAAGCCCAAAATCTCTTGCTAAACAAATTCGAATCGGCTAAACTATCATTGTCACTTATTTAAGGGTGTGGATTGAAATATTAGCAATACTGTTTGCGTGATGCCGTGGCAGCAGAATATATCTGTTGCCACTCAACGCAGGACCGCCCAATGCAGCAAATACAGCCGGAATTCCATGCCATTTTAATTTTCCGGCCACTAGCCCATTCTGATATTGATATTTGCTGCACTATTACCATTACATCATAATATAATCCTTATGAAAGGAGGCGTTCCCATGTCAACAGCCCTACAGCAAGACCTTCCCCTTATCACCTTAGAAGAATACGAAGCCCTCCCGGAAGACACAAGGGCAGAAGTCTTCGACGGGCAGATTTATTACATGGCAAGCCCGTCCCAGAGCCACCAGACCATCCTTACGGAACTGCTCGTCGCCATCCGCAATTATCTGCGAAAAAAGGCGGCGGCTGTCAGGCATTCCCCGCCCCGTTTGATGTCAAGCTTTCCGACAGCCTCCTCACTATAGTGCAGCCCGACCTCATGATTGTGTGCGACAAAGACAAGCTGGACGGAAACCGCTGCAACGGCGCGCCTGATTTCATCATAGAAATCATCCCTCCCGGCAACCCGTCAGACGACTATATCCGAAAGCTCTACTACTACAAAAATGCCGGAGTCCGCGAATATTGGATTGTGGATTACCGCCGGAAGCTGGTGACGGTCAACTATTTTGAGGGAAACCTCCTCAACGTCCAGTATTCCTTTGACTCCACCATAAAGGTCAATATCTATGACGATTTGTACATTGATTTCTCTGATATCGCCAATCAGCTGAATCCTTAATCCGGCCATAGAGGTCGTATCATACGCCTTCCACGGCCGCAATTGGGCAGTGGATTTTCCTCTTCCACTGCCCATAATGCATACACAAGCGAAAACATTTGCTAGTTGAAATTGTATAACGAGTGACCCCCCAACACATCAATGACCACATACTCCGACCTGCACCCGGTCTTGAACTGAATCGTCCAGTCCGAGATTCCGGAGGTCACGATGAAGTCCGTCCCCTCCCGTCTCTCCAGCCCGTAGCTTTTGGCATCCACGCCCATCCATTCCCCCATGCGGTGGAAGGGGAACAGCTGCCCGCCGTGGGTGTGCCCCGATAGCACCAGATCCACGCCCGAAGCCGCCTGGGCATCGTACTCATAGGGCTGGTGGTCCAGGACGATGCTGTACCTGTCCCCGTCAAGCCCTGCCGTCAGCTCCTCCATGGAAGCCCGGCCCGGCTCCGACCGGTCCTGTCTCCCGATCAGATAAAAATCCTCGCCTAACAGCGCCACCTCATCCTGAAGCACCGTCACCCCGTTCTTCTCCAGCTCCGCAATCAGATCCGCCCCGCTGTACCCTCGGTAAGCCGGGCCGTAATACCCCTTGTCATGATTTCCAAAGGCATAATAGACGCCGTATGTAGTCTCCAGCGTGCCCAGAGCCTCACAGGCGGCCACCATGTCATCCTTTGTGGTGTCATCGTCCACGTAGTCCCCTGCCACCACCACAACGTCCGGATTCTCCGCCTGCATCTCTTTAACCAGCTTCAGGAAGCCCTCACCATCAAAAGTGCTCCCCACATGGGAGTCCGCGAACAGCACGATCCGCAGATTCCCCACCTGCTTCTCCGTCTCCAGCGGGTATGCCGTCCGCCACACATGGTGGGCCAGATACCAGCCGCAGGCCAGATAACAGAACGTAATTCCCAGCGCAAAGACGCCTGCGTAATACTTTTCGAAGTCCCGCCCTCTCTTCTTTTTCACAAACAGATTCACCACATCGCAGAGAATCCAGATGACCATCAGATGGATGACGCAGATTGCGGCGTTGAACACGCCCATGGCTTTCCACAAGGCCAGAACCAGCGCCAGCGCCGGAACCAGCCCCAGGGCAAAGCGCAGGAGCTTCCCCGGAATGCCCTTCCATTTCCCCGCCGCCCTGCGGATGACCGAAAACCTGGCGAACCTGCTCGCCAGATAAAGGAGTCCCAGACCCAGCCCCAAAAACAGTGCCCCAAAAATAAATGCCCACATATCTCTATTCTCCCGCCATCCGGCCTAATCCCGCCCAAAGAGCCTGTCCCCCGGGCTGTTTTGATATCACTATACCGATTCCGCCCCGTTCTTGTCAAGCCCTTCTTAGTCTCCCTTGCCAGTTTCCCTGTTTTGATGTATAAAAGAAGTAGGAACCAAAACCAAGAGCAAAAAGAGGTACTCCTACATGAAAAGACACCGACTCCGGAAACTGTTGATTGTCATCGCCCTCCTGCTGGCCTACGCCGGTGCCGTCGTGCTTCCCTACGCCAGGCAGCCCGCCGTCTCAGCCGACACTGTGGAGGGCTTCTCCGCCTCCGGGTTCTACGCGGACGCGGACAGCGGACAGCGGGCCAGAATCATTTCCGACAATGGCGAAGCCCTGGCGGAGCGCATCCGCCTGATTTCCCAGGCAGAGGAGGAAATCATCCTGAGCACCTTCGACTTCAACGCGGACGACAGCGGCAAGATGCTGCTGGCCGCGCTGCTTGACGCCTCCAGGCGGGGTGTCCATGTCAGCATCCTGGTGGACGGCCTCGCCTATGCCACAGGCATCCTGGGGAATCCGTGGTTTCTGGCCCTGACACAGGAGGAGAACGTGGAACTGAAGGTCTATAATCCCATAAACCCCTTAAAGCCCTGGAAGCTCATGGGGCGGCTCCACGACAAATATCTCATGGCAGACCGGACTGCCTACATCCTGGGTGGGCGCAACTGCTATGACTTCTTCCTGGGCGACCATGACGGCTACAAGAACTACGACTGGGACGTGCTGGTCTGCTGCGAGGATGCCGAAAGCTTCCCCTCCATGGATCAGCTCCGGGAATACTTCCAGTCCGTCTGGGCCCTGGATGACTGCCGCGCCGTGGACAAGGGGAAGGATGAGAAGCAGGAGGAGCTTCTGGCCCTCTACCGCCAGATGCGGCAGGAGCATGAGGACTGGTTCCTGCCCGTGGACTACAAAGAACTCACCGTCCCGGCGCGCAGCGTCCAACTGGTGTCCAATCCGATTGGCCCCCAGGTGAAGGAGCCCGTGGTCTTCTATACCATCACGGAGCTCATGGAGCAGGCGGAGGAATCCGTCTCCATCCATACCCCCTACATACTCTGCGACGAATGGATGCTGGGGCAGCTGTCGGACATCTGCGGCAGCGTGCCGCAGGTCAGCATGATGACCAATTCCGTAGCCAACAACGGCAATCCCTTCGGGGCCATGGACTACTATGTGAACAAGGAAAAGCTGTTGGGCAGCGGCGTAAGCATGCTGGAATACGACAGCGGTGTCTCCTATCATGGGAAATGCTTCACCATCGATGACCGCATTGCCGCCGTGGGTTCCTTTAACTGGGACATGCGCAGCGCCTATCTTGACACGGAGCTGATGCTTGTCATCGACAGCCCTGAGCTGAACGGGAAGCTGCGGGAGGCCATGGGCCTGTATGAAAAGGATGCCCTGAAGGTTATCGATGCCTCCTCCTACGATCTGGCGGAGGGCCAGGTGCCCCAGCCCCTCTCCTCCGGCAAGGAGTTTCGCCTGAAGCTCCTCCGCTATCTGGCATACTGGGCCAGATTTCTGATGTGACCTGAACTTCATGAAGCATGAAAAAATTATTGACAAACGATAATTTCCATGCTATCCTACTCTCATAATTATCGCGAAACAATAATCCAAGAAGATATGAGGTACGGATATGGACTATATGACAGTTCCCTGGGAACAGTTAGGGCTGCTGCTGCGCCGCCTGTCCCTGTCAGGCAGCGCCGGGAACATAACGGCATGGATTCTGTTCTTTGCCATAGGCACGTTCCCGCTGGCTGAAGCAGCTATTCTTTTACACCGGCATCGAACCTGCAGGGCCGATTTTCTGCTGGCAGCGCTGTCGGCAGCTCTTTTCGTGGGATTGTGGTTCTTTGTAAATCCCTCTTACATCGACCGGTATCTGTCCCCCATGCCCGCGGGCGGAATCGCGAAATTTGCCCTGGCCTCCGTTATCGACAGCCTGCTGCTGACATGGCTTCTGCTGCGCTTCCTCCTGCGCATGGAAGAAGGGACGGCACAGAAGCAGGGCAGCCCGGCAAAGCATCCGCTTCCTTATGGGCATACCGGGAAGCGTCCTGCAGAGGAGCATTCCATGGAAGAAGAGCATTCCATGGAAGAAGGGCATTCCACGGAAGAAGGATATTCTATGGAAGAAGGATATTCTATGGAAGAAGGATATTCTATGGAAGAGGGATGTTCTATGGAAGAGGGATGTTCTATAGAAAAAGAAGCTTCCGGAGAAAGCTTCAGGCGCGGAAGGCCTCTCCTCGTGCTGCGGCTCCTTCTAATCCTCTATGCGCTGGTTCTGGCCGTAAGCCTCCTCATACAGGGCTGGGGCGAGTTTTGGGCCGCGCTCGCCGCTCTGCGGGAGGGCAATACCGGATCCGAGGCTTTTCTGGTCAATATGAGCACCCTGTTCCTTGCCCTTCGGGCCATCCTGGAGCTGCTGCCGGGCGCGGCCCAGATTGCGCTGCTCCTCCTGATGGGCGCCTTTCTGCGGCACTATGAAAGGGATCCCTTCGGCCCCGGCTCCTGCCATGCCATGGAACGGCTGAAGGCCGCAAGCAGGCGGCTCCTGATTCTGATTCTGTGCGCCAGCGCAGGCTTCAATGTCCTGCAGCTGGCCTTCTCCCGCTTCCTTTTGACCAGCTCCCACAGAATCCTGTTCCCCCTTCCGGGAATCATCGTCATCCTGGGCCTCCGGACGCTGAGCGTTCTGTATCTGGAAAGCAGGCGGCTAAAGGAAGACAATGACATGTTCATCTGAATCGCCGGAGGGAGCGGCATCTCACGATATCAACATGGGAGGCGCTTTTCGAAGCAATCCCATGCTGAATGCAAAAGGAGTCCTGGAATGGCAATACGGATATATCTTGACGAAATATTAAGAGAACGCCACATGACCTCCAAGGAGCTGTGCCGCCTGGTGGGCATCACGGAGGCGAACCTGTCCATCCTGCGCAGCGGCAAGGCAAAGGGCGTCCGTTTCGGCACCATAAACAGGATATGCTATCACCTGCAATGCGATGTGGGCGATATCCTGAAATTCGATGGGAAATTAGAGGAGGAGGAACCGGAGCATGAAAAATAGAGCACTGCATCACAAATCGATGGCAAAGTCCCTTTTTACAGCCAGGCGTATGCTGACCGCCAGGCACCTGTCAGCTGCCAGATTCCTGCCAGCCGCCATGCTCCTTCTGGCTGTCCCGCTGCTTTCAGGCGGATGCGCCCTGGCCGAAGGCGGCAGGCTGGCCTTGGAGGAGCTGCCCGGGCAGGATGCCCGGCTGGCCGGGGTCTTCGTGACCAGAGAGCCTATCGAGCAGGGCCCCCTCGACCTGGAGCTGAACAGCCGCGGAGAACTCGTGGCAAAGGACACCGGACCGGAGAAAATCTACGGCAGCTTCACCGGATATGACGCGGGCGCTGCCGCAGTGACCTTTCCCGGCCAGGAGGGCTACGGCATCTACAGCCTGGAGGCCCCGGAGGACGGAACCCATGAGGCCACCGGAAACAGGTACAATATCAGCGACCTGCCGTTCACGAATCTCCATTACTCCGTCTCCGACCAGAAGGACAGCGTCGAGGCGGACTTTTACACCGGCGCGGACAGCTATGTCCACTATTGCTTCAATCCCGTCTATCAGCAGCCGGATGGGCAGCTCTATCTGATGGCCGGTTCCGGCGTGTCCTCGGACTCTTTTTATGACGGCCAGAGATTCAGCCACAGCATCTCCGAATCCGTCAGCCGTAGCTCCAACGGGGAGGAGACCGGCCGCACCCTGGAATTTACCGTGAACATCATCGGCACCGGGCTGCCCCAGGAGACGGAGCTGCTTTTGATGGACGGGGAGAACCGGCTGCTGGAGCGCTACGGCGAAGAGCGACTGGAGGAGCTCACCGCCGCAGGGGAGACCCTGGCGCTTCCCGCGGAAACCGCTTATCTGATCCTGCAGCAGTCCATAGAGGGCAAAGAATATGACAGCCGCAGCCTGTTCGACCGGAGCGCGGAAGCCGTGGAGTACATGGCGTATGCGGACGATGGGTGCCTGTATTTCCGGCGGCTCCCCCTGGCGTGGCCCTGACAGCCATGCCAAATCGGCCAATCGGATCCATATCGGCCAGGCTCACGGAAAAGACGGTACAGCCCTCCCAAACAGATGCTATACCGTCTATTCTTATGCTTATGAGCGATGTAATTTACCGCAATGTCGCCAGAATCATGCACTTGTGATTCGGATCACTTTCGGATCGCTAATGAAGAAGAGCATTCATGGCAAGTTTTCGTAATCAATCATACTGCCAGGCTCATGCCTCCACCGCAATCTCCAGGCTGGCCTCGCCCAGTCCCGGGGCGGACACCCGCAGCAGGGCCTTTCCGGTAATCTGCCCGGCCCGCACCACTGCAAGCGCACGGCCCTGATAGGAATGGCACCTCCCTGCGGTATAATTGTCCTCTGTCACCGGGCTGTCCGAGCCGAAACCTGCCAGGCAGGCTGCGGAATCCGGGGCCTCCTTTTCCGCCTCCGAGCCGAATGCAGCCGTCATCTCCTTCGTTCCCTCCTCGCCGAGAACCTTATGCACCGGCGACAGGGAATGGTACTGGGCCTGGGTGGCCTCCAGGGATGCCTCCAGCCGGATTTCTCCGTCCTTAACTACATTTCCGTCTTTATCCAGGATTTCCACCGCCACGTAGGAAAGTCCTTCTCCGTCAGCCTTAAGCCGTGTCTTGTCCGCCGTCAGCCGGATGGACGCAGGCGCTCCCGTGGTGGCGATCTCCGCCCTGGACACCTCCCGGCCTCCGTCCAGGCTCACGGCTCTCAGCACCCCCGGCTGGTAGGCCGTCTCGAACACCGCGCAGAACCGGTTCTCCTTTCCCGCCGCGGCTTTGCCCAGGCTCTTGCCGTTCAGGAAAAGCTCTACCTCCTTCGCGCCCGAATAGACGTAGACCTTCACCGGCTTACCGGCATATCCCTCATAGTTCCAGCAGTCCGTCATCTGGTTCCAGCCCCATTTGCTGACCAGCTCTTCCAGCCCATGATGCTCGGGATGCTGGACGAAAAGGCCGGTCTGGCTGCTGCCCCATACAATCTTCCGGTAGACTCCCTGAGGGGTCAGCTTTCCGCCGATGGTGATGTCCGCGTCATTTGCCAGCCGCCAGGGGTATTCGGACACATGGGAGGATATTGCCCAGGGGCCTTTCGCCAGCGCAGGATCCCCCTGTTCAAAAAATTTGCTCTTGCCGATGCCGGCCTCTCCGATATAATCCACAGCCGTCCACGTAAAATCGCCGATGACATAGGGGAGCCGCTCCACCAGCTCCCACACCCTGTCGAAATGGTCGGGGAAGCTCTCCGTGCCCAGGATGACCCGCTCCGGGTAGCGCTGCCCCGCGTATTCGTAATGGCTGTCCATATAGTTGTAGCCTACCACGTCCAGGCAGTTGCAGAAGCTCTCCGTCCGATCCTCCCAGGCGCCGTCCATCTCCTCGGAATCCTCGTTCTGGGCATTTCCCTGCCGCTTTGCCGCCATCTGCTCCAGGACGCTGGCATCGTCCAGCCCTGACCACATGGAGCAGAGCCCGTTGGCCACCAGCCTGGTGGAATCCAGGCTCCGCACGTAGGCCGCCAGCTCCTCGGCAAGGGTGTATCCATTCCCCATGCCGCCCCGCTCTTCCACCTCATTGCCCGTAGACCAGATCAGGATGCTGGGATGGTTGCGATCCCGCAGGATGAAGCTTTCCATGTCCTCCTTCCAGTCCCGGGCGAAGAACTGGCTGTAGTCGCCTGGCTGCTTGCTGTGGCCCCAGGCGTCGAAGGCCTCGTCGAACACATAGAGCCCCAGGCGGTCGCATGCCTCCAGCAGCACCCTGGAGCCGGGATTGTGGGCCAGGCGCACTGCGTTGAAGCCCGCCTCCTTTAAAAGGCCCAGCTTCCGGTATTCGCTGTCCCGCAGGGACACCGCCCCCAGCAGGCCGTTGTCATGATGGATGCAGCCGCCCTTCAGCTTCACCGTCCTCCCGTTGACCTGCAGGCCATGGACTGCGTCCGCCGTGACGGTGCGGATGCCGAAAAGGGTCTCCGCCTCATCACAGATACCCTCCAGGGCGGCCTCCCTGTCCAGACGCACTCCAAAGGCTCCCATGTCCTCCAGCCGCACCATCACCCGATACAGGTTTGGATGCTCCGCGTCCCAGGTAAGGGGCCGCTCCACCGTCATGGGAATCCTTGCCACCGCCGTGCTGCCGGCCTTTACCAGCAGGATGGCATCGCGCTGTATCGCAGCCCTCACGCCATGTCCCTCCTGGGCGGCTTCCACCTCCTGTCCGGCTTCTATTCTCTGTCCGGCCTCCATCTCCCGTCCAGCCCCTGTCCTCTGTCCGGCCTCTATCTCCCGTCCAGCCCCTGTCCTCTGTCCGGCCTCCGTCCGCAGCACAGCCTCTTCCTCCTGGCCGTCCGCAATCAATGCGGCCCTCACCCTCACCTGATGGTCTTTGGTGAAGTGGTTGCGCAGGGTCACCTCCACCATGACATTGGCGCTCTGTGCCCGATCCGGCCTCTCCTGTCTTCCGGCCTCTCCCGCCGGTTCCACAGCCTCCCCGGCCTCTGCACCGGCTCCGGCCCCCACTCCGGTTCCGTAGTCGATCCGCTTCGTATAGGCGAAGATCCCCTCCGGCTCCACATGCAGGGGCTTCACATGGGACAGCTCCACCTGGCGGTATATGCCCGCGCCCGTGTACCACCGGGAGTTGGGCTGCATGCTGGGGTTCACCGTCACCGTCACCCGGTTCGTGCCGCCGAAATACAGCGCGTCCGTGATGTCCACAGAGAAAGGCGTGTAACCATAGTGGTGCCGCTTCACCAGGCTTCCGTTGACGGATACGGACGCGTTCATCATCACCCCGTCGAAATGGAGCCAGACCCGCTCCCCCTGCCACTGGGCCGGAACCTCAAAATACTTGGTGTAAGTCCCCACCGTCCCCGTGAAGTACCCCATGGCCGCTGCCGCCGGAGCAGATTCCTCCACATCGCTTTCGATCATGTAGTCA
>CAOOJO010000066.1 GCA_948496895.1 uncultured Acetatifactor sp.
CCACGGGAACCCTGCCCGTCACATCCGCCCGGTTCCTGTCCAGCTCCAGCACATCGCCGGAGGAGAGGATGAAGATATGGTCCTTCTCGATGCCAAGGCTCTGGGCAATCTTCGCCTGGGCCTTCAGATGCTTGATCTCCCCGTGGACGGGGACGGAATACTTGGGCCTGATCAGCGCGTAGAGCAGCTTGATCTCCTCCTGGCAGGCATGCCCGGACACATGGGCATCCTGGAAAATCACGTCCGCGCCCTTGCGGATCAGCTCATTGATGACCTTGGTGACGGACTTCTCATTGCCGGGGATGGGATTGGAGGAAAAGATGACCGTATCCCCTGCGCCGATGGTAATCTTGCGGTGCATGCCGCTGGCCATGCGGCTTAATGCCGCCATGCTCTCGCCCTGGCTCCCCGTGGTGATCACCACCTGTTTCTCGTTGGGGTAGTCCTTCATCTGGTCCACCTCGATCAGGGTGTTTTCCGGGATGCTGATGCAGCCTAAGCTCCTGGCGGTATCGATGATGCTCACCATGCTGCGCCCATCCACGCAGACCTTGCGGCCGAACTTGTACGCCGTGTTGATGATCTGCTGCACCCTGTCCACATTGGAGGCAAAGGTGGCCACAAAAATCCTGGTGTTCTTATGCTCCTCGAACAGATTGTCGAAGGTTGCCCCTACCGTGCGCTCCGAGGGAGTGAAGCCCGGCCGC
The DNA here is from genome assembly GCA_948496895.1 of uncultured Acetatifactor sp. GTDB lineage: Bacteria > Bacillota > Clostridia > Lachnospirales > Lachnospiraceae > Acetatifactor. The sequence goes on from CAOOJO010000066.1 coordinate 708, forward strand.
TCCGCGTTGGTGGAATCGCACATCAACGCCAGCACGCCCTTCTTGCCCAGCTCCGCGAAGCGCTGCAGGTCGATGGCGTCTCCGAATACAGGAGTGTAGTCCACCTTGAAGTCCCCTGTGTGCACCACCACCCCCACCGGGGAGTAGATAGCTAACGCCGCCGCGTCCACGATGCTGTGGTTGGTCTTGATGAACTCCACCCGAAGCTGACCCAGATTGATGGACTGGCCGAACTTCACCACCTTGCGCTTCACGCTCTTGGTCATCTCATGTTCCTTCAGCTTGTTCTCGATGATGCCCATGGTGAGCCTGGTGGCGTAGATGGGCACATTGACCTCCCGGAGCACATAGGGGAGGGCCCCGATATGGTCCTCATGGCCGTGGGTGATCACGAAGCCCTTCACCTTGTCGATGTTGTCCTTCAGATAGGTCACATCCGGGATGACAAGGTCGATGCCCAGCATGTCGTCCGCCGGGAACGACAGCCCGCAGTCCACCACAACAATACTGTCCTCGTACTCGAACGCAGTAATGTTCATGCCGATCTGTTCCAGGCCCCCCAGGGGGATTATCTTTAGTCTGGAACCGGTACTATTCTCTTTTTTCTTCAATCAAATCTCCTCCACATTCTATACAGCGGCCGCAGAGCCTGCCCTCCCGATTCACAATCCGAAATCCGGCAGTTGCGGCGATCTCCCCTTCCGGCTCCTCCAACAGATCATCCCGGAATGAACTCACCCTGCCGCATTTGATACAGATCGGATAATGATGGCGGTGTCTTCCCGCGCCTCCAGAGCACTCCCCATCTCATGGCGCGCAAAACCGTCGTCAAAACCAATCCGGTCAATCAGACGCAGGCTCCCAAGCACTGTATGATTATTCTATAAACAGCAGCCAGCCCGATGTCCGGGCAGTCCACTTTTATCAGCTCAAATATCTCCTCCGCGGCCTGCCGCTAGCTCTCCAGCTCCACGTCCTCCAGCATGTTCTCGAACACGCCTGCCACGGCCTCCAGCTCCGCGTCGTCGGACACGATGGTGTAGAGTCCCTCCGCTTCTCCGTCCCTGGAGTTGTCCTTCAGTATCAGCGCCTCTCCGTCGCCCTCTTCCTGCTCGGTGACAAGGATGTAGTCGACGCCGCCTATCCTGGTCTGCTCCAGCACATAGAATTCCACCGGCGCTTCTCCCTCCGGTGTGAACGTAATCTTCTCCTGCTTCGCCATATCTGCTCCTTATGCGCGCCGTTCCGCGAAAGGTTGCCTTTCCATGAAAGGTTCCTCCCGCGAAGGGCATGCCGTTCATGCCTCCCTGTCCGCCTGTCCGCGGCTGCGGTTGTCCAGATAGCCCTGGAGTATCAGGGCCGCCGCGATCTTGTCCACATAGTCCTTTCTCTTCTCCCTGCGGATGCCGGCCTCTATCATGGCCCTGTCCGCCGCCACCGTGGTCAGCCGCTCGTCCCACATGATGACGGGCAGGCCTGTGCGGCGCTCCAGCTTCTCCCGGAATTCCTCCGTCAGCTCCACCCGCACCCCTTCCGTGGCGTTCATGTTCTTCGGGAGGCCCAGCACGATCTCCTCCACCTCGTATTCCAGAATCAGTTCCTCGATCCTGGCCAATGTCCGGCGCAGCTTGTCCTCTCTCTCCCTGCGGATGATTTCCAGCCCCTGGGCCGTGATGAGCAGGCTGTCGCTGACGGCCACCCCCACTGTCTTAGAGCCGAAATCCAGACCCATTATGCGCATAGCCGCCTCCTTCTCCCAACGCTTAACCTCCCAAAAGAATGCCCTCTCTTTGGGCATTCTCTTCACGCTATTCCCATTCCTTGGTGCGGATGTACTCCGTCAGCAGCTCCTCCACCAGCTCGTCACGCTCCACCTTCATGATCATGCTGCGGGCGTTCTTGTGGCTGGTGATATAGGTGGGGTCGCCGCTCATGATGTATCCTACTATCTGATTCACCGGGTTGTAGCCCTTTTCCGTCAGTGCCTCATATACGGCGGCCAGCACCACCTTGGCTCCGGTGGCAGCTTCCGAGTCTACCTTGAAGTATTGTGTGTTTTCCAGATTCTGCATGTCATGACTCCCATCTGCCCGCTCAGGCAGGCTTGACCCTCTGCGTTTTAAAGCGCCCAATGCCACTACTTCCTTTCATCATACCTCATTTGCGCCAAAAATTCAAGCTACATCAAAATTTCATCTGTGAGAAAATCACTGACCGGTATCCTGGCCACCGTGTTTATCAGGGAGGCGGCCGCCTGCGGACGGTCCGTGATGTCCAGCGCCGCCTTCACGTAGTCCCTGGTATGGCCGATACAGTAGGTGCGGCCGCCTATCTCCCGGGTCTCCTCCAGAAGCGCTTCCGCTTCTTTTCCTATGTAGCGCCTGCGGAATTCCTTTGACTGTCGCTCCCGCATGGCTATCAGTTCGGCGCTGCGTCTCGCCTTCACAGGCTCAGGCACCTGATCCGGCATGGCGTCCGCCGCTGTCCCGGCCCGCCTGGAATACTTGAAGACATGCATTTCGTAGAAGCGCGCCTTCTCCAGGAACTCTCTTGTCTGTGCGAACTCCGCTTCCGTCTCCCCCGGGAAGCCCACGATCACATCCGTGGTGACGGCCGGTTCATGGAAGCATTCCCGCAGGAGTTCCACGCTTTTATAGTATTCCCCGGTGGTGTAATGTCTATTCATCCTTTTTAAGGTAGCGTCGCAGCCGCTCTGTAGGGAGAGGTGGAAATGGGGGCAGAGCTTCGGCAGCGCCGCCAGCCGCTCTGTAGCCTGGCGCGTGACGATCCGGGGTTCCAGGGAGCCTAAGCGGATCCGCTCCAGGCCGTCTGTGCCGTGAATCCGCTCCACCAGCTCTACCAGCCTGCTGTGACCATCGTATCTGGGCTGGCGCTTTTCTTCTTCCCGCTTCCGTCCGTCTCCTGCCCACGCGCCCTCCTGAGCTTCCTGGCCGCCCTCCCCGAAGTCGATTCCGTAGGAGCTGATGTGGATGCCCGTGAGCACCACCTCCCGGTAGCCCGCGTCCACAAGCCCCCGCACCTCCTCCAGGATGTCCTCCTGCCTGCGGCTGCGGACCCTCCCCCTGGCATAGGGGATGGCGCAGTAGGAGCAGAACTGGTTGCAGCCGTCCTGAATCTTGATATAGGCCCTGGTGTGCTCCGCCGTGCGCTTCAGCCGCGCCTCCTCGTATTCATAGGTATGCCCGATGTCCAGGATGGTGCTGCCCTGCAGGGTCTTGTCCCTGCCACAGGCCCCGTCCGCCTCCTGCCTTTTCTCCAGGTACTCCTCCAGGATGTCCGCGATGTCCTTCTTGCGGTTATTGCCGACGGCCAGGTCTATGGCAGGATCCGCCTCCACGGCCTCCAGGCCCGTCTGCACATAGCAGCCCACCGCCACCACCACCGCGTCGGAGTTCAGCTGCCTGGCGCGGTGCAGCATCTGCCTGCTCTTGCGATCCGCGATGTTGGTGACCGTACATGTGTTCACGATATAGATGTCAGCCCTTTCATCAAAAGCCACAATCCTGTATCCCTTTTCCTGAAGCGTTTGCCGCATTACTTCCATTTCGTAGGAATTGACCTTACAGCCCAGATTATACAATGCCACACTTTTCATGATTATTCCCCACTTTTTTTGTACTGTTTTCGCCTTGACTTTTGCGCCGCCAGCCGTTAATATGTTGACTGGAAGGTAAATCAGACAGGAGGTAAAGAAGATGAAAACAGTACAGATTTTCCTTAATTCCATCGACAAAGTCAAATCCTTTGTAAACGACATCTCCAAGTTCGACTACGACTTCGACTTGGTATCCGGCAGATATGTAGTTGACGCGAAATCCATCATGGGCATCTTCAGCTTAGATCTGTCCAAACCCATCGACTTGAACATCCATACAGAGGAAGGCGCGGACGAGGTGCTGGAATTCTTAAAGCCCTACATCGTAAAGTAACCGACCCTCTGGAGCTGTCCTCCGGGACTGTTCCCCGCAGGGCAGGTACATAGGATTCGGACAGCGCACGAAAGACGAGTCCAGGCAAAGAGGCCTTCAGGAGCGCATCCTGAAAGGCCTTTTTTAGTCCTGCGCCCAGGACACTCCTATTCCACTATGACCAGCTCCTTGGTCTCCAGGGCAGTCCGCACCAGCTCCTCTATCCCCTCGTCCAGATTGCGCTCATGGCGGCGGATGACGTTGAGATTGGGCTTGGTCACGGGATGCTTGGCCACGAAGATCGTACAGCAGTCCTCATAGGGCAGGATGGAAGTCTCAAAGGTGCCGATCCGCTGGGCCACCTCCACGATCTCCAGCTTGTCGAAACCAATCAGCGGACGGTACACGGGCAGGCTGCACACCTCATTGGTGGCGGCCAGGGACTGCATGGTCTGGGAGGCCACCTGGCCGATGCTCTCGCCGGTGATCAGCCCCAGGCACTCCGTGTCCTTCGCGATCTGCTCCGCGATCCGCATCATGTACCGGCGCATGATGATGGTCAGCTCCTCATGGGGACAGTTCTCATGGATGTAGAGCTGGATGTCCGTGAAATTGATGACATGGAGCCACACAGGCCCCGCATATCCCGCCACGATCCTGGCCAGGTCCACCACCTTCTGCCTGGCCCGCTCGCTGGTGTAGGGCGGCGCGTGGAAGTACACCGCGTCCAGCTTCACGCCCCGCTTGGCTATCATATAGCCCGCCACCGGGGAATCGATGCCCCCGGACAAAAGCAGCATGGCCTTGCCCCCGGTGCCCACGGGCATGCCGCCGGGGCCGGGAATGGTCTCCGAATAGATGTATATCTTTTCACGGATTTCCACATTCAGCAGGATTTCCGGCTCATGCACGTCCACGGACATCTCCGGGTAGGCCTCCAGGATGGCAGCCCCCAGATCCGCGTTGATCTCCATGGATTCCCTGGGATAGTCCTTACGGGCCCGCCTGGAATTCACCTTGAAGGTCTTATGCTTGTCCGGATAGACCTGGTCCACATAGGCCACCACCCGCTCACAGAGCTTCTCGAAGCCCTCGTCCTCCGCATAGACCACAGGGCAGATGCCGGAGATGCCGAACACCTTCTTCAGCCCCTCCACCGCCTCGTCAAAGTCGAACTCCCCCTGGGCCTCCACGAAGATGCGCCCCTGGGATTTGTGGATCAAAAACTGCCCCTCGCATTTCCGCAGGGCCAGCTTCATCTGATGCATGAGCATGTCCTCAAACAGATACCGGTTCTTCCCCTTCACGCCAATCTCAGCGTATTTTATCAAAAAAGCTGTAAACATGTCGTCCTGTCCCTTCTCCCTATTTCCCTATGGGGAAGGTTTGTTTATGCAAACCTTCCCCCATGCTTTATCTTTTTCTGGTATATCTGCGCAACATAGGAATTTTATCATACAATGCCCGCAATGTATAGTCCAATTCTTCCTGGGTGGTGTAGACGGAAAAGCTGAAGCGGATGGTGGATTCCAGCAGGGGCTTCTCCACGCCGATGGCCTTCAGCGTGGCCGAGGGCTGGGGCTTCCTGGCGGCGCAGGCGCTTCCCGCGGACACGTAGATTCCCTCCTCCTCCAGGGCGTGCAGCAGCACCTCGCTGCGGACGCCGCTAATGGACGCGCTGACGATATGGGGCGCCGTCCCTGCCCCGTCCGGCTCCCCGGGCAGCAGGCCGTTTATCTTCACGCCCTCCAGCTTCCGGAGGCCGTCACAGAAATATTTCTTGCATTTGTACAGCCTATCCATATCGGCGTCGTAATGCTGGTACAGAAGCTCCGCCGCCCTGGCAAAGCCCGCGATGCCAGGCACATTGTCCGTGCCGGAGCGCAGGTTCCTCTGCTGTCCCCCGCCGTGGAGGATGGGCTGGATCTTCACCTGGCTGCCGATGTAGAGCAGGCCGATGCCCTTGGGCCCGTGAATCTTGTGGCCGCTGACGGACAGCAGGTCGATTCCCATCCGCCTGGGATAGATCTTCGCCTTTCCGAAGCCCTGCACCGCGTCCACATGGAACAGGGTGTGGGGGTTCATGCGCTTCACCAGCGCCGCCGCCTGGGCTATGGGCTGCAGGGAACCGATTTCATTGTTGGTATGCATGATGGACACCAAAATGGTCTCCTGCGTCATGGCCCTGCGCAGATCCTCCAGGGAAATCACGCCGTTTACGTCCACCGGCAGATAGGTCACCCGGAAGCCCTCAGATTCCAGGTACCGCATGGTGTTCAGGATGGCGGGCTGCTCGATCTGGGTGGTGATCAGATGCTTCCCCTGCCTGGCATTCGCCCTGGCGCAGCCGATCAGCGCCATGTTGTCCGACTCCGTCCCCCCGGAGGTGAAGAAGATCTCCTTCTCGTTGGCCTTTAGAATCCCGGCAAAGGTCTCTTTTGCGCTCCTCAAATATTGCTCCGCCTGTACCCCCTTCATGTGGAGGCTGGAGGGATTGCCGTAATCCTCGCACATGATTTTCGTCATCAGTTCCGCCACCTCCGGGAAGACTCTGGTGGTGGCGGAGTTGTCCAGATAAATTTCCATGACTCTACTCCTTTATCAAATCAAACAGCTCTCCGGACGAAGGCTGCAATTCACTTATATTATCATATGCGGAAGCCGCTGTCCCTGTCCCTGCCGCCCGATATTGTGGATGTCATATTCCTGCCGGATGCTGGCGCATCGCCCGCCCCTCATGTCCATCCTCCTCGTTGTGCCTCTTCCGAATACAAAATCCCTGCCTGGCATACTTACGCCAAAGCATCGCTAGGACTCCAGCAGGTACATAAGCCAGGACAACACCACCAATCCCGCCGTCTCCGTCCGCAGGATGCGCTTCCCCAGGGTGATGGGCAGGACGCCCTTCTCCTGCGCGAAGCCAATCTCCTCCTGGGAGAAGCCGCCCTCCGGCCCTATGAACACTGCTACCCGCTGGCCGGGCCGCAGGCCCTCCAGGAGTTCCTTCGTCCGGGCCATATCCTCCGCCAGCTCATAGGGGATCAGCGCCACGTCCATCTGAGAAGCCTTCTCCACGGCCCGGGCAAAAGATGACACCTCTGTCACTTCCGGGACGATGGCCCTTTTGCTCTGCTTGGCGGCGGCCTGGGCGATGCCCTGCCAGCGCGCCCTCCTGGCCGCGGCCTTTTTCTCATCCAGCTTCACCACACAGCGGCTGGCGGCTACGGGTATCACCTGGTGGACCCCCAGCTCCACGGCCTTCTGGATGATGAGCTCCATCTTGTCCGCCTTGGGAAGCCCCTGGAAGAGATAGACCTCCGCAGGCAGCTCCACCGCGTCCTCCTTGATGAAGCGCAGCTCGCACAGGACTTCCGCCTCCTCCACAGAAAGGATGCCGCAGCGGTACTCCCTGCCGTCCCGGCCGTCCCTGACGGTAATCTCCTCCCCGGGACGCATGCGCAGGACGTTCCTGATGTGGTTCACGTCCTCTCCCAGGATTATGACACGCCTGTCAGGTATGTTGATCTGTGCTGGATCTGCGAAAAACTGATACATGCTATTCTCCTGTCCGGCAGTCCGCCCTTTTTGCCTGTGGGCGAGCCGTCAGCCTGGCGGTGACGCTGACCCATTCTCCCTGATGGTTCACCTCCAGCACCTGGAAGCCCGCCGCCTCCACGGCCTCCACCACAGTCTGCTCCTTATCGTCTATGATGCCGGAGGTGATATAGATACCGCCCGGCTTCAGCTGCCCTGTGATTACAGGGGTCAGCGGCACCAGCACCTCCGCCAGGATGTTGGCCACCACGATATCGTACTGCCCATACCCAACCCGCTCCTGCACCGCCTTGTCCGTGATGATGTTGCCGATCAGCATCTCAAAGCGGGCAGGGTCGATGGCATTTGCCTCACAGTTAGCGGCCACCGCTTCCACCGCGCATTCGTCCAGATCCGTCCCCACCGCATGTCCCGCGCCGAACATCAGGGACAATATGGACAGGATGCCGCTGCCCGTCCCCACGTCCAGCAGCCTTGCGCCGGGCGTCATATATTTTCGCAGCTGGCGCACGCACAACTGGGTGGTCTCGTGCATCCCCGTGCCGAAGGCCGTGCCCGGGTCGATGTGCAGCACCATCCGTCCCTCATCCTCCGCCTTCACGTCCTCCCACGAGGGGATTACCAGAATATCGTCTATATAGAACTGATGGAAGTACTGCTTCCAGTTGTTGATCCAGTCGATGTCCTCCGTCTCGTCCACCGTCACCGTGCCCTCGCCGATATCGCAGAACTGCCGCAGCGCCTCCAGCTCTCCCCGCACCTTCTCCAGAATGGCCGTCTCGTCCACAGGCTCGTCGCCAAGCGTCAGGCTGCCGTCCTCCTTTTCCTCCACGAAAAAGCTCAGATAAGCGAGCCCATCGTCCTCCGGCCCCTCCGGCAGGATGTCCACGAACATACATTCCTTTTCCAGGGCGGTCAGGGGCACCCTGTCCTCAATCTGGGCGCCCTCCAGCCCGATGTCGTAGAGAGTGCTGATGATGATGTCCTCCGCTTCCGTCACTGTCTTTATCCTGAATTTCTTCCATTTCATGACCCTGTTCTCCGTTTCCCCGCATTTTGGTTATCGATATTATGATTATTCGTTTTCGTTTCTCCGGCATCCGATTCCATGTCAATCGCCAGGCCCGGCGCCTCTCCCCCGGTCCGCATCCTCTGCTCACATATCCCCAGGACCAGAAAAAGCAGCGGCGTGTTCAGCACCTGCTGGAAGCTGATGAGGGAATGGGCCCCATACATAGCGATTGCCAGAAGCCCCGCCCAAAGGCAGCAGGAATCCTTTCCCGCCGGAGAGGCCAAATGGCCCTCGGCCTCTCCCTGCCCGCTCCTGTCACCCTGGCTCTGTGCCGGACGGCCGCGGCAGACTTCCATGCAGCCCCTGCCATAGCGCCAGAGCCCTGTCAGGAATATGGCCAGATAGCTCAATGTCCCCAATATCCCCACATTGCATAGCTGGCTCAGGAGCTCATTGTGCGCGTTGGTGAAGACGGCTCCCTCCCAGTGCTCCCCCTTCCACACATCCGTCCCCGCGCCGAGCCTGCCGAACACGGCCACTCCATAGCAGTCCGGCCCGGCTCCCAGCAGCTTGTCCTTCCCATCCGCCTGTCCGAAGCCCTCCAGGGCAATCCGCCACAGAAAGCCCCTGCCGCTGCCAAAGCTGTCCCCGATTCCATC
>CAOOJO010000067.1 GCA_948496895.1 uncultured Acetatifactor sp.
TCGAGGCGGTCTTCTGCGTGAAGATGATGAACATAGACTATATCAATGTAATCAAGCAGAGGGGGATTCAGATATTCCTGCTGGACACTTATAAGGATGTGGACGGGGAGATGCCGGGGGACGTGGTGAAGATAGACAGCTTCCAGCCTGTGGTGAAGCTGGTCAGGCACCTGATCGACCAGGGGATGCGCAGGATCGGCTTCCTGAATGAGAGCAGCAGCATTTATGAGACCATGCACGACCGCTTCGACGGCTATCTCTATGCCATGCGCCAGGCGGGGATGGAACCTGTCCCGGAGCTGGTGATGCCGGATACGGAGCTGGTGAGCAGCGAGTTCTACAATTTCCAGACATTTGAGAAGATTGTGGAGGGATACCAGGAGCAGGGACTGCCGGAGGCGGTGGTGTGCGGGAACGACGAAATCGCCAAGTTCCTGACCCAGACGCTGCGGGGGCGGGGTATCCGGGTGCCGGAGGACGTGGCGGTGACAGGCTTCGACAATGACGAGGAGGGCATGCTGGATCCTTTCTTCACCACGGTGAACGTGGACGCGAAGTGGCTGGGAAAGCGCATGGTGCAGTGCTTCCTGTGGCGGCTTGGGCACCCGGGGGCACCCTTTGAGAAGATAGACGTGTCGGGGCGGATCATTATTCGGAAATCATCGGTGAAGCGTGTTTGAGGAGCAGTGCAAGCCGAAGCCAAAGGCGGAAAGGGAAAAGCAGATGACGGCGGAATAGGATGCCGCAGGAAAAAGGGCTCGCGCAGGGCTCTTTTTTGATGCCTATATTTCCCTTTGGGCAAAGTAGACAAAAATAGTGCAAAATAGTGCATTATATAATTATTAAAATTGTATAAAGTGTCAAAAATGCTATAAATTACACAAATGATATTGACTTTCAGGCACCAAAGTGCTTTAATATAAACAAGAAAACGCACAAACAAATGCACGAACAGGTGCCAGGATAACAAATGATAGCATAGTGCAAACGTGCATTAATTAGTGCAAAATAGTGCTAAATGCCAGTCCATCAGAAACAAAAATGAGAGAGGAGAGTGTGAAAATGGCAGAAAACAAAGGCACGAAAAAAACGGATTTCAAAACCAGGTGCCAGACCACATGGAGGGATATGGTAAAGTACCGTTGGCTGTACTTCCTACTGATCCCTGGAATCCTGTTCTTCGCGATCTTCAAGTACGTGCCCATGGCGGGGCTGAGGATCGCGTTCATGGATTATAATCAGTATAATCCGGCAGCCAGCAAATGGGTGGGCCTGGACCAGTTCGTGAAGCTGTTCTCCAAGGCATCGTTTTTGCCGGTGCTGCGCAACACGGTGGTCATCAGCCTATTGAAGCTGATCATCGGGTTCCCCATACCGGTCATCTTGGCTTTGATGATGAATGAGATGAGGAGCCTGAAGTTCAAGAAGGTCTCCCAGACGCTTTTGTATCTGCCCCATTTCATTTCCTGGGTTATCCTGGCAGGTATCATCATGACCCTGCTGGATCCCGACAACGGCCTGATCACCCAGCTGATCTACAACCTGACCGGCGAGAGGGTCATGGTGCTGACCAGCACGAAATGGTTCGTTCCCATGCTGATCGTGACGGACATCTACAAGGGCATGGGCTGGGGCACGATCCTCTACTTCGCGGCCATCAGCGGCATCGACCCGCAGCTGTACGAGGCGGCCTCCATCGACGGCGCCGGCAAATGGAAGCAGATGCTCAACATCACCCTGCCCTCCATCGTCCCTACCATCGTGGTCTGCTTCATCATGAACTGCGGCAATATCCTGAACGCGGGCTTCGACCAGATATTCATGCTGTATACGTCCCATGTGTACGAGGTGGCGGACATCATCGATACATACGTGTATAGAATGGGTCTCATCAATTCGGACTACTCATTCTCTACGGCGGCAGGCATGTTCAAATCGGTAGTTGCGTTCATATTGATCGTGTTCGTCAACAATATTGCAAAGAGAACCGGCAACGAGGGCCTGTACTAGGCTGGTGCGAGGAAAATGGAGGCGTAAAATGAAAGACACGAAAAATCATCTCACGAAAGTGAAACGCGGCCGGGGAGAGGTTGCGTATGGTGTGTTCAACTATATCTTTTTCACACTGCTGTGCGTTGTTATGGTATATCCGTTCTGGCATGTGATCATGATGTCCTTAAGCTCGGTGGAGGCCACGGCCAAGGGCGGCATCTTCCTGTGGCCCAAGGGCTTCAACCTGGACACTTATGCTCAGGTATTCAAGGATCCGTCCATCTGGACAGGATACCTGACCACGGTGCTGGTGACCATAAGCGGTACTTTCCTGGGTACGCTGTTCACGGCCACCACAGCCTATCCTCTTTCCAAAAAGGATCTCCCTTTTGGGAAGACCATGCTTCTGCTGGTGCTCTTCACCATGCTGTTCTCCGGCGGCATGATACCCGGCTATCTGCTGATCAAGAACCTGAATCTGATCGACAACCGCTGGGCTCTGGTGCTCCCCGGACTGGTCAGCGCCTATAATGTCATCATCATGAAGAGCTTCTTCATGACGATTCCGGAGAGCCTGGAGGAGTCGGCCAAGATTGACGGGGCCACGGAGGTGACCATCTTCTGGAAGATAGTGCTTCCGCTGTCCAAGGCCACCATTGCCACCATCGCCCTGTTCACTGCCGTGGGATATTGGAACGATTATTTCTCCAGCGTCCTTTACATCAATACGAAGAGCAGATGGGCCCTGCAGGCAGTGCTGCGCTACATGCTGACCAACACCAACCAGGCCATGCAGTCCGCGGGTGTCACGGTGGCTTCCGCTACCAATGTGACAGCGGCGACCATCAAGTCCGCCTCCGTGGTCATCGCCACGGTTCCTATCCTCTGCGTGTATCCTTTCGTGCAGAAGTACTTCGTAAAGGGTGTCATGATTGGCGGCGTCAAAGGCTAAAGTGTGAGAAGAAGTTAAGGAAAGGTTTTAGGGCATGGTAGGAAGCTTCCGTGCAGAAAATAAAACAATAAATTTTTGGGAGGGATTACAATGAAGAAAAGAATGTTGGCACTTTTACTGGCAGGCATGATGACAGTGGGAATGCTCTCCGGATGCGGCAGCGGATCGGGGGATTCCGGCTCACAGGGGGGGCAGACTGGCGGCGGAGCCGGCAATACGCCTGTATCCGATGAAAAAATCGATGTGCTGAATCAGTCCGAGACCATGAAGATGTCCGTGGTATGCCTCCAGGGCTATACCCAGCCGGACAGCCAGATCCAGAAGTGGCTGGAGGAGCGTTACAACCTGGACATCGAAGTCCTGGCGCTGCCCGGATGGTCTGATGCCACAGCAAAGATCACCCTGCTGATGCAGGACGAGACCCAGAGGCCGGACATCATCTGGTGGTGGAACATGGAGAAGGACTACTCCCAGTGGGTGGAGGCGGGCCTGTTGGTGGACGTTGCCCCTTACATGGAGAAGTATACCAACATGCGCGATTACTATAACAGCGTTGACCCCGGCGTCCTGTTCTATGCGGCGGACAACAGCGGCGCCATCTACAGGATCCCCGGAGACGTGGCGGAGCCGGCCTGTGAGACCCTGTGGATCAGGCAGGACTGGCTGGACAATCTGAACCTGGAGGTGCCAAAGACCCTGGATGAGCTGGAGAGCGTGCTGTACGCCTTCACCAACGACGACCCGGACGGCGACGGCCAGAACAATACCTACGGGCTGGGCGGCGACGGATACGACCTGCGGAGCTTCTGGCCCTGGATCCAGGGCTGCGGCGACGGCCTGGGACGCGACACTTTCCTGAGGATGGACGATGGCTCCTATATTTACGGGCCTACCACCGAGGACTGCAAGACCTGGCTGGGCAGGGTGTCCAAACTGTATGCGGATGGTGTCATCACGCCCAATATCATCACGGATACCGACAGGGATGAAGAGATGGCGAACGGTGGGTTCGGCGTGACCTACAGCTGGGTTTCCTGGAACAATCCCTCCGTTGGCCCCATGCAGTCTTTCTATTCCACCCATCCGGAAGCCAAGTGGGTGCCCATCGACATGGTAACGGGCGACAATGGGACTCCTCAGGACGATCCCGCGTCGGTAGCCGCATGGTGCTACTTCGGCATTACGAACACTTGTTCTAATCCTGAGCGGGCCTACGCAATCTGGGACGACATGGCCACGCCTGAGAACTACATCCACAGAAGGTTCGGCGTGGAGGGCGAGCATTACAAGGACAATGGAGACGGAACCTATGAAATCCTCGTCCCCAGCGACGGTACCCAGAATACAGAGCAGAACATCGGCCTGAAGCTGTTCCAGGATCTGTTCGCAAGGAAAGACGCCTGCAACATTGAGAATACCAAGAGCACCACGGAGCTTTTCGAGAAGGTGGCAGCAAACAGCCGTATCGCTTATTCCCACACGGTGGAGAAGAAGAACCCTGAGGCATATACTGTGAACAACGAGAAGGGGACGGACATCGGCGATGCCATGAAGGAGTATGTATGGGGCGTCATCGGCGGAAGCAAGTCCCTGGACGACTGGGATGCCTATGTGCAGCAGATTGAGAGCCTGGGCGTGCAGGAGATCGTCGATGAGCTGACCACGCTCCACGGCGCTCAGATGAAGGAATACGAGGAGTACATGAAGAATGCACAGTAATAGCTGGTTGATCAGCTGTAAGACTGGCGGCATGGGTACTTTTACCAAGTAACAGACTTAAGCTTGGTTTACCGCAGGTCAGGAGAAGCCCTATGGTGGACAGGTAGATTGTTCGCCATGGGGCTTTTGCATTCTGGCAGGGCGGAGACCGGGCGGACGGGAGGGAATATGGGTATTGTTTATTATGAGCAGGACAGGATCTTCAAGCTGGACACCCCGCATACCAGTTATCTGATTGGGGTGGTGGATGAGGAGGGGTTCCTGGGGCACATCTATTATGGGAAAAGGGTGTCGGGGCATGAGCTGGGTTATCTGCTGCGGACGGACGAGCCGCCCTTTGTGCCGTCCCGGAACGAGAGGGACAGGCTCTCCTTTCTGGATAAGTTCCCCATGGAATATCCCACCCATGGGATAGGGGACTTCAGGGAGGCGGCCCTGCGGGTGCGATCCGCGGCGGGGCATAAGTTCTGTGCCCTCTCCTATGTGTCCCATGAGATTTTTCCGGGGAAAAAGGGGATAGAGGGGCTTCCGGCCTCCTTTGCGGGGGAGGAGGAGTGCACAACGCTGGAAATCCTGTGCAGGGATGAGCAGCTTGGCATGGAGGTGGTTCTAAGCTATTCCGTGTTCGAAGACGTAGATATAATCACAAGGCATGTGGAGGTGTCGAACCGGGGGGCGGGGCGGATTTTCCTGGAGAAAGTGTGCTCCATGAGCCTGGACATGGACAACCGCTGTTTTGAGGCCCTGACACTGCACGGCTCCTGGGCCAAGGAATGCCGTAGGGAGAGGCGGCCCCTGGGGAGGGGGTATCAGGGAGTCCTTTCCCGCAGAGGGATATCAGGGCATCAGGACCATCCTTTCATGGCGCTGCTGACGCCGGGAGCTTCCCAGGAGAGCGGCGAGGTCTACGGGGTGCAGCTGGTGTATTCCGGAAGCTATGAGATGCGGGCGGAGGTCAGCCAGTTCGGCACGGTGAGATGGCAGGCGGGGCTGGAGGGCGAGGACTTCTGCTGGGCGCTGGAGCCGGGGGAGCGGTTCGCCTCTCCGGAGGCGCTCCTGACCTATTCTGACAGGGGGCTGGACGGGATGACCAGGAGCTTCCATGATTTCATCAGGCGGCACATCCTCCGGGGGAAGTATAAGGACAGGAAGCGCCCGATCCTGATCAACAACTGGGAGGCCACTTATTTCGACTTTGATACAGAGAAGCTGCTTGCCATCGCCAGGGAGGCCTCCAAGCTGGGCATCGAGATGCTGGTGATGGACGACGGGTGGTTCGGGAACCGGAGGGATGAGTACAGGTCCCTGGGGGACTGGTATGTGAACGAGGAGAAGCTGAAAGGGGGGCTGCCTTATCTGGTGGAGGAGGTTAATAAGCTGGGGATGAAGTTCGGCATCTGGCTGGAGCCGGAGATGATCTCCCCGGACTCGGATCTCTACCGGGCCCATCCGGACTGGGCCATCGCGGTGCCGGGGCGGACGCCCTCCATGGCCAGGGGCCAGTATGTGCTGGATCTCTCCCGCCGGGAGGTGGTGGACTGCGTCTGGGAGCAGGTGGAGGCGGTGCTGAAAAGCGCCAATGTGGAGTATGTGAAGTGGGACATGAACCGGCCCCTGTGCGACCTGGGGAGCCTGGGGCTGCCTGACGGGCGGCAGGGGGAGCTGGCCCATCGGTATATGCTGGGGGTCTATGAGCTGCAGGAGCGGCTGGTGACCCGGTTCCCTGACATTCTGCTGGAGAACTGCGCCAGCGGCGGGGGACGGTTCGACGCGGGGATGCTGTACTACAGCCCTCAGATTTGGTGCTCGGACGACACGGATGCCATAGAGCGGCTGGCCATCCAGGAGGGCACGGCGCTGCTCTATCCCCTGTCCACCATGGGGGCCCATGTTAGCGACTGCCCGAATCATGCCGTGGGCAGGAATACGCCTTTCGAGACCAGGGGGTATGTGGCCCTGGCGGGGACTTTCGGCTATGAGCTGGATGTGACGCGGATTCGGTCGGAAGACAGGGAGATGATACCGGGGCAGGTGGCGCTGTACCATAAATATAACGATTTGATCCGGGAGGGGGATTATTACCGAATCGCCTCCGGGGCGGAGAACCATATGTATGACTGCTGGCAGGTGGTGTCTAAGGACAGGAGGGAGAGCCTGGTGACCTGGATTCAGGTGCTGTGCGGGCCCGGGAGGCAGAGCCATATGGTGCGGCTGAAGGGGCTGGAGGCATCGGCGCGCTATCTAGTGGAAGGAGTCGGAGAGGAGGTCGTGCTCTCCGGGGACTGCTTGATGTACGCGGGGCTTCGGATTCCTGACAGGAAGGGGGATTTTGTGGGACAGTTGGTGCATTTGGTGCAGGTTTAGGAGGCGAAAAGCGGCGCGGTTTCCGGGTTTTCTGGAATCGCGCCGCTTTGAGGCTGTGGAGCTGTGATGTCAGGTATCGTTGATTTTCCAATATCCGGTCTTATTGGAACCGATGCGTTCGATGATGCGTTCTGTTTTTAGCTTCTGGATTGCACGGTGTACAGTTCCATCGCCTATGCCCAGCCGTACAACCAGCTCCTTTCGCGTGATGCGCGGGTTTTGTAAAAGTGCTTCCAGCACACGTTGTTCAGAATCTGCCAGTTTTATTGCGCCATTTATTGCTCCGTTTATTGCGCCAACATACGGTTTCATAGACATCTTTCGTGATGTCTGTATGGGATTCTTTGAATTCAACGGTGACGTTCTCGCCGCCGTCGATCAGGCTCTGCAATTCTTCTGGGATTCTCATAGCTGACAGTTCCTCCTGCGTTGGCATGGCATAATGTATACTACTTAACGATTTCACTTGCTGTGAAACCAGGCTGCATAACTCTGACGGGTTCAATCGCATGATTACATTAGGCAGTATTCAGCATGAATGCTCTTCTTCATTGTTGTGCAGTATAACGTTTCCCTATGGGGTGCTGTTTATACGGGGGTTTCTCGTCATAGAGGACTATCTTTTGTAAATGATATTGGCACTGGACTATTTTTCTATTATAATAGCTGGTAGGAGAAAAGGCAATATTTTCACAATACTTTTTTGGAGGAGCTGGCTATGAATTTACAGGAGATTTATGCAAAGGTCGATTCCATCCTGGACACGCTGGATTTTGGCGCGCTACTGGAGGGGTTCCACAGGTACAGGTTCGCCGTCTACGACAGTCGGGAGATTTGCCTGGACGGGAAGCTGATTCCCTATGAAGATGGGTTCCGGGGGAACACTTCAAAGCTGTACGGCGGGGAGTATATTGCTATCTGGAATATTGAATTTTCGCCTGTTGAGGACATGGAGACGCTTGCGTATCTGCTGGTTCACGAGATGTTCCACTGCCATCAGTTCAGTAACGGCGAGGCCCGCTTCCCGTCCGATTTCGCCCTTTTGCGCTATCCCGACGACCAGAATAATTTCACGAAGAAGTACAATGAGAACCGATATCTTGCGGATGCCTGCGAAGGCTGCGATTTCATGGAGCTTCAAAAGTTCGCCGCCCTGCGGGCACAGAGGCTGGCTGCATATCCTGGAATGGTGGCGCAGGAGCTCAGGGCGGAGACCACAGAGGGGATGGCGGAGTTCATCGGCCTGAAAGCCCTGAAGGCAATCAATGGGGAAAAATATGCATCCCGCGTCCGGGAATATATCGGCAAACTGCGGGCAGAGAGCAGACTGCTGTTCGATGTCAGGAAGATTTCCTATTATACGGGGGCGGTCTTCTTTCTGTGCATGGATGCCATAGGGCGCAAGATAGAGAACGATTTCCAAAGTGGGCTTACCGCCTATGAGCAGAATCCCGTAGATATGGACGGGGTGGAGGCGCAGGTCCGCCCCTACGACTTCATCGGGCGGGAGTACGCTGCCCTTATGGAGGAAAAGGAGGCGAAGGTGGCGGAGCATATGTCTCATTCCCGGTATGTTCCGTGCGACGCTTTCATATGCGGATACGACCCCATGAACATGTTCCAGATTCGGAATATGGTCTACTGCAGCTATTTTGTCTGCCTGAACGAGGGCGGCCAGACGAAATCCATCAACAGCGCTGTCCTCCTGGTGCTGGCGGAGGAGTCGGAGCGGGGGGTATGTGGGTATTATATTTAGGGGAGGCAAATCGAAATAATTTGGACGGACGGTATGGCAGCGAATGGTGGGAGGAAGGGACGGAAGGGAGGCGCGATGGGAATGCCAAGAATACAGTGACATTTTGTCAGAAATATACTATAATGGCACATCTAACTGACGAGGGACATTTGTATGGATGACAGAGTAATCTTCCACATCGATGTGAACAGCGCGTTCCTTTCCTGGGAGGCGGTGCACCGCCTGCAGGATTTGGGGGAGGAGCTGGATCTGCGGACGATTCCGTCCGCGGTGGGCGGGGACATGTCCAAGCGGCACGGCGTCATACTGGCGAAATCCATCCCGGCGAAGAAATACAATGTGCGGACGGGAGAGCCCATCGTGGACGCGTTGCGGAAATGCCCCAATCTGACACTGGTGTCACCGAACCGTGCCCTATACGCCAGGAATTCCGCGGCTTTCATGGAAATCCTGCGCAGGTACTCAGATACAGTGGAGCAGTACAGCATCGACGAGGCCTTTGCGGACATGACCGGGACGGAGGGCCTGTTCGGAAGCCCCATAGAGGCGGCCCACCGGCTGAAGGACGAGATTAGGGACACCTTGGGCTTCACGGTGAACGTAGGAATCTCCAGCAACAAGCTGCTGGCGAAGATGGCCGGGGAGTTCGAGAAGCCGGACAAGGTGCACACTCTTTTCCCGGATGAAATCCAGAAGAAGCTGTGGCCCCTTCCGGTAGGGGAGCTTTTTTCTGTGGGAGGGGCATCGGAGCAGAAGCTGAAGCGCCTTGGCATCTGCACCATCGGGAATCTGGCACAGGCAGACCTGGGGACGCTGCAGGCGGCGCTGAAGAAGCACGGGGAGGCCATCTGGAATTATGCCAACGGCAGGGACTTCTCCCTGGTGGAGGCGGAGCGCGCGGACAATAAGGGATATGGCAATTCCGTCACCTTAAGCTATGACGTGACCCGGGCGGAAGAGGCGAAGCAGGTGCTGCTCTCCCTGGCGGAGACCGTGGGCAGGCGGCTTC
>CAOOJO010000068.1 GCA_948496895.1 uncultured Acetatifactor sp.
TTCAATTTACTGCCACAATGGCATATTTAGTCCCTTTAAAATCCTGTCCGCCTGGCGCATCTGCTCTCTGAAGATATCCTTGTCTTCATTCTCGAAATCATAGGAAATCAGGCCGTGCACCTCCAGCAGCGCCCGCACAAAGGCGGCCCGGCGGAAGCTCTTCTCCTCCAGCGCCCGCACCATCTCGTTGGAGACCTTTAGGTCAAAATAGAATTCCGCCAGCTCCTCGTCCTTCAGGCAGATGTCCACGGGATGGTAGACGATTTCGTAGGTCTCCTGGGCCTCTATCTTAAAGGGCTGGGTGCCCTTGATATAATGGTTGGCGTAATACTCCAGGGCGATGTCGATGCGCTCCCCGGCGCGGACTTTCTGGCGGAGCATGTCGCAGTAATGGTTCCCGTGGCTCCCTTCGATGATCTTGGAGGCAAAATTGCCATAGGGCTTCCCGTCCACCCAGAGCATCCCTTCATATCCCTCAATCCTGGGATAGATGAATAACGTCTTTCCCTCCAGGGCCTGGGGCACGGTATATTCCCCGCGGAACCAGCAGTAGATTCCCTCCCCTTCAAAGACTGTTCCGTCTTCGCACTCCGCAAAGCACCTTTCATCCGGCACGCTGTGGTGGCACCCGTCCGTCTGGAACGCCCCCATGGACACCGTGTCCACCACGGTGAACAGCTTAGGCTCCAGCATTTCCTCCAGACGCTTCAGCTTCCCCAGCATCCTGTCCAGCTGTCTCTCTGTATACATACGCTCTCCTCCTGAACTACCGATTTTACTGTACGTCCATTTTATCGCAAGCCACTGCCGCGGTCAACAGATAAAGCTTGCATTCCGCGAATATATCCCTTAATATAATTCGTATACCATCGATAACGAACCCACAAGGAGGACTTCCATGAACGACCCTGTATACAATCAGTATTCCCTGGACACCCTGTGCGCCGCGCTGGCACAGGCTATGGGCATAGAAAAACCCGCCCAGGCCGCGGCTCCCAATCCCCTATTGACCGCCGTAGTCCAAAACGCGGGCATCCGCACCGTAGACCGCATATTGATGTACAATCCCGATGCCATCGCTCTGTGGCTCTACCAGAAATACACCGATTTTTATCTGCCCGTGCTGAAGCACACCAGTATAGCCCTGCCCCTGGCCTCGGTGATGCCCTCAGTCACCCCAGTGTGCTTCGGCACCATGTACACCGGCGCCCAGCCCCAAATCCACGGCATCCGCAGCTATACCAAGCCCGTCATCCGCATCGACACCCTCTTCGATGCCCTGATCCGGGCCGGAAAGCGCCCCGCCATCGTCTCCACCGCCGGGGACAGCCTGTCCGTGATCTTCCTGGAGCGGGAGATGGACTACTATATTTACGACACCGTGGATGAGGTCAACGCCAAAGCCCTGGAGTTGATTGAAGCCGATGAATACGACTTTATCGTAGTCTACAATGCGAACTACGATGCCACCATGCACCGCAACGCTCCCGAGGGGGAGGCTTCCCTCCGGGCGCTGTCGGAAAATATGCAGACCTTTGACCGGCTGGCGGAAGCGGTGAAGACCCACTGGAGGGGCCATAAGACCCTGATTGGCTTCGCCCCTGACCACGGGTGCCATGAAATCGACGGCGGCCTGGGCTCCCATGGGCTGGACATGCCGGAGGATCTGAACATCCTGCACTTCTACGGCATCCTGCCCTGATGGCAAATCCAGTCCGAGATTCAGTCCGCCATGCGCTGGAAGCCGTCAAGCCTTCCCGCGCACAGACACAGGACACGGCGGAGGAATCGTCTTCTCAGCGATTCCTCCGCCGTCCTTTCCCTTAAGCAGCGGTTCAGTTTTGTCTGCGCTCAGCCTCTTACAGTAAACCGAACCGAGATGTCTCCCGCCTTTCCCAGGCCGGGCACCTCCCACTGAATCAGCCACACATCCCTGTGACGCCCCCCGTGGTCGCTGAAGTCCCTGGGCATACAGTCCACCTTTACCGCCGGGTCCTCTATCTCCACCGTGCAGACGCTGTCAGGCCCCTGTATCCGTATGGCATTGCCCTGCACCTGGGGCTTCCAGTCAGTTACCAGGTTCTCCCTGATTGACTTCAACTGTTCCGTCACCTGAAAGCAATCCTCCACCTGCAAAGTTCCCTCCGCTTCCTCCCAGGCCAGGCTGCGGGTCAGGGATTTCAGGCCGGGATTGGCATAGGCTCCGGCGAGGCTGATGACAATTCTGTCTTCTCCTTCCGTCCTGAAGCCATCGCAACCGTATTCCGCTCCCTCCAGCTGCTCCCTGCCGTCAATGACAGGCACATTGTGGCCCAGGGAGCGGCAACAGAGATACTCGTAGCGTTTTTCCGAGAAATACTCTCTGGTGTATTCCCCGCATCCTAAGTCTGTCAGCAGGAAATCCTTTCCTTTTAAATAGAAGAAGCTGCCCACGTCATTGTGGTTATGTGGCTCCCCATTGTGCCCTCCCTTTGCCGCCATGCCGGCTCCGTTCCTGCTCCGGCAGATGACCCACTGGGCATCCGGCAGCACAATCCGGCTTTCCGCTTCTGCCTTTCTGGATGCCGCTTCTTCGGAACCCGCCTTTCCGTCCTCTGGCTTTCCAGCTCCCGTCGCCTTGTCAGGCTCCTTTCCTCCTGCCGCCCTGCCAGGCTCCTGCTCCTCTGCCGCCCTGCCAGCCTCCCCGCCCCTCAGCGAATCCAGATAATCCTTCGTCCAGGTCAGGTTCCGGTACAGCCCCATCCATCGATAGCAGTTGTCATCGTTCAGGCCCGCGGCCCGTTCCACGGGCGGAATCTGGGCCTGGGGATACTTCATAGCCAGGAAACAGGTAAGTCCCACCCGGAAGGTCTCCTCCGCGCTGCCGTCCGCAAAGCTCACCGTCCTGCCACCGGGGAAATAGCATTTCGCCTGGAACGCCGCGATTCTGGCCAGCTTCTCATTCCGGAACAGATCCTGCCTCCCCGCCGTGAATTCGTACAGCTGCTGCGCAAAGCCCGCAAAGTAAGTCATACCGTAGGTAAAATACCCCAGCCCCTCCAGGCAGGCCCCATCCTCCGCGAAGCTCTTCAGATAATAGGTCTCCAGAGAACGGCTGATTCTCTCCAGGAGCGCTGCCAGCTCCTCCGGCCGGTCCTGCATCAGATACATAGCAGCGCTCCCCACGCTGCCGCCGCACACGGCGCACCAGTTGCTGGCTCCGTGCTCCCAGTGGGAATAAGGCGGCGTGGAGGCGACGAAAGGCTCCAGCACCCGATGCATGACTTGCCGCTTCACAGTGCTGACCGTCTCCTCAGAAAGCTCTCCCTGTAATAGCGACACAATCTCTGCCAGGGTCTGGGCCGTCTCCGCGGCGAACAAATCTACGAATATCCGCCAGTTTTCATCCGCCCTGCGGTTCACATGAGCCGGAAGGGCCCAGCACTCTTCCCCGCAGATATCCTTCAGTATTTTCTCCAGCTTTGAGATATCGTCCTTCTCCCTGTCCAGGATGGCCTTCAGGCCAAAGACGGCCAGGAATTTCCTCCGCTTGAAGTAGACGTCCTCATAAATCAGGCGGTTCCCCGTCTGCCCGTAAATGGCGAACAGCTCTTCCGACAGCTCCGGCATCTCCTCCCCACGCAGAGCCTCCGCTTCCCGGCGGATGCTCCCGCAGTAGTCTTCATAGTAAAGCTCCAATTCACGCAGCATATCTGTCTCCTTTGTCCTATGGGGTCTGCCCTCCCCTCCAAAAGCCTTCCCCTTCGGAAGCGAGCCGGGACATCGTCTACCTCTCGTTGTCCGGCCTCCCCGCGTTCATGTCCGTATAGCAGTCCAAAAGCCCCACCGTCTCGTTGGCGGGACGGCCGTACATGTTGCAGCATTTGTGGGAGACTTCCCCGGAGGCGCTTTTTTCCTCGTCCATCTCCACGCTCATGCGGGCTACGCCCATCTGGGTCTCCCTGTCCAAATGGCTTAATATTTCGTCTATCATTTTCTCATTTTCCATATATCTGTCCTCTCCCGGTTGCATTGTCGCCATTCGCTCCATGCATCCTGTCCGGCCATGCTCTGCGGCTTCCCAGGACCCACAACCCCTTTCCTCACTGCAGATCCAAATCTGTCCCCAGCCACCACCGGAGTACGTCCTGGATTCTCTCATCCCAGTATTTCCACTGATGGTCTCCTGCGGAATCCTGGCAGGTCAGGTCATAGCCCAGCTTCCTTACATGCTCCCAGGCCCTTAGGTTCCCCTGGTACAGGAAGTCCTCCGTGCCGCACCAGGCGTAGAGCCTGGGCAGCTCCTTCCCTCCCGCCGCCAGCTTCTCCGCCAGCGCCAGCAGGTCGTTGTCCGAGCCCTCCAGCGCCTGGGCCGAGCCGAATATCCCCCGGAAGAGGGCGACCCTGTCCGACTCCTCCGGGGCGGCTTCCACGTTCCTCTGAAAGTCGTCCACCATATCCAACGCGCCGGACAGGGACGCCGCTGCCCCGAAGGTCCCGCTGGCCCCCAGCCCCAGCTTCCACGCCCCGTAGCCGCCCATGGACAGGCCCGCCGCCAACGTATCCTCGCGCTTCCCGGACATCTGGGGGAAGAATTCCCGGCAGATCCCGGGCAGCTCCTGGGAGAGGAACGTCCAGTACCGCATCCCGTAGGTGGTGTCCGTGTAGAAGCCCAGATGCGTGGTAGGCATCACCACGGCGATCCCCAGGCTGCTGACATAGCGCTCGATGGACGTCCTCCTCTGCCAGGTGGTCTGGTCGTCGCTCATGCCGTGGAGCAGGTACATGGTCTTGTACTTCCCCTGGGCCGCCCTCCCCTCCATGCCGATCTGCCCCTGGGTCTGCTGGGGCAGCAGCACGTCCATATTCATGCTCATGCCCAGCACGTCCGAGAAAAAGTCTACATGCAATAAGGCCATTTCGTTCCCTCCTTTATCTTTCATTTCATAAAATGCTTCTCAAATTCCTCAATCGTCCGGGAAGAGGATGCCAGCTTCAGCCATCCCCGCAGAATCTCCAGATTCTTCTGGCCCAGAATCTTCTCCCGCAGCGCATCCGGCACAGTGCCCACATCCCCCAGCAGATCCAGAATGTCCTCTGCTTTCCCTTCCGCCTTTCCCTCCGCCTTTCCTTCTGCTTTCCCCTCCTCGCGTTCCTCCTCGAACATCCTGACTATATTATACTTGAACGCCATGTCATCCTCTCCGTTCCCGGCCCAGCTCAAAATTTCCTCCACTACCGCCACCTTTCCCGATGCATCCGACAGGAAAGAGGCGCTTCTCCTTCCTGCCTTTGGTAGTTGCTTGTCACTTGGGATACAGGCTCCCGCCCGGCAAGAAGTTCGATACAGTTAGAAAAGACTTACCGTCTTCATGATGGATATAGAATCAGATCTCTTTGCCTACATCCAGAGTAACACGGCAGGAAAGGAATTGCAAGATTTTTTTCACGCCGATGCGTCAGTGCGTCAGCGGTAATACTGCTCCTGGGCGTGCCACAGCTCAAAGTACCTCCCGGCGGCGTCCCGCAGCAGCTCCTCGTGGCTCCCGGCCTGAACCAGCCTCCCGCCGTCCATCACCAGTATCCGGCCGCAGAACCGGCAGGAGGACATGCGGTGGGAGATGAAAATGGCCGTCCTGTTCTCCGAGATGCGGTTCAGGTTCTCATAGACCTCGTATTCCGCCTGAGGATCCAAGGCGGCCGTGGGCTCATCCAGAATCAATATGGGAGCCTGCCTGTACAGGGCCCTGGCTATGGCGATTTTCTGGGCCTCCCCGCCGGAGATCTCCACCCCCTGGGGATCGAAGTCCTTATAAAGGGAAGTCTCCAGATCCATCCCCTCCAGCCGTGCCCCGAAACCGGCCTCCTCCAGGGCCGCCCTGGCCCTCATCTCATCATATGTCCTGCTGCCCGCCAGATTCTGCCCCAGCCCAAAGGAGAACAGCTGGAAGTCCTGGAAGACCACGCCGAAGAGCTCCCGGCGGGACGCCCCGTCCAGCTCCCGGATGTCCCTGCCGTTCACCAGAATCGCTCCCTCGTCCGGGTCATACAGCCCGCACAGCAGCTTGATCATAGTCGTCTTGCCGCTGCCGTTCACGCCCACCACCGCCAGCTTCTCCCCGGGACGTATGGCAAAGGACAGATCGTCCAGGGCCTTGCCCTCCGTGCCCGGGTACGTAAAGGAGACGCCCCTAAACTCTATCTCCAGGGAATCCGCGACATCTACAGGCTCCATGGACCGAGATTCCATGGCCTGAGGCTCCGCAGACCGCGACTCCGCAGGTCGAAGCTGAAGCCCCGCCGAACCCGCCGCTCCTTCCGACCCTACAGAAGAACCGGTTCCCCTACCCGCAGGCTCTTTCTCCGTCAGATTGTCTTTCTCCAGCGAATCCCCTCTCCCCGTCAGGCCGCCCTTCCCTGTCTCCTTCCCCATCCCTAAGTACCGCAATATCACCTCCAGCGCCTCCACATTAGAATTCAGCAGCGTGATCTGCGCCGCAAACGTGGTGAAGCCCGACACGAACTGCCCGATTCCCCCCACATACTGCACGATGCTCCCCACCGGGAACAGCCCGGCCAGGGCCCGCATGCCCACGGTCAGATAGATGGACAGGTTCATGGCGAACCCCGCCAGAGAGCCCAGCCCACTGTACCTGAACTCAATGCCCTTCAGCCTTTTCATGGGCGTCCTGCCCTTCTCCAAAAGCTGCCCCATCTCGCTGCGGATCAGGTCTCCCTGGCGGTAGAGCCGGATGTCCTTCCCGGAATGATAGGTATCGATATAATTTTCCAGATAATAGCTGTAGACCTGGTTGATCGGCACCAGCCCCGCATAGGCCGCGAAGACCTTCTTCGTGGAACGGGAAACCGTATATAAATTGACGCATATATTCCCCAAAATCAACGCCGCCAGCCCCGCCGACGCCCAGGCCGAGCAGAAAAATCCCGTCAGCGCCCCCGCCCCCGGCCCGCACTGCACGAAGACCTCACAGAAGATGGCCACGGCAAAAAGGATGGTGAACACGCTTTTGACCAAAGCCTTCACGGGATTCACCAGGTTCCACAGCCCCATGCCGTTCACATTGGCCATCTGCCGGATCCTCTCCCGCAGCGCCTGGACTTCATAGCTCTCCACCTCCTGGTAGGACAGCTCCATCATCTTGCTGTCCAGCCTCCAGTCATATTGCTGGAAGAGCACGTTCTGCTTCACGTTCACCAGCCTCTCCATCCAGGCCCCCAGCCCCCCGCAGACCAGGTTCAGCACCGCCATGAGGAGCACGCCCTCCAGCAGGCGGGTCATGTCCCACCCCGCCAGCAGCCCGTTCACCAGCGCCGCGGACAGATAGATATTGATGAATGGCGACAGCGCCGTCATACAGGCCTGCAGCACGCAGCACGGCAGGAAACCGGGGGCCAGCCCCTCGATGAGCCTGATTCCGCCTGCAATCACCTTAAGATTCTTCCTCATGCCGTCTCCTCCTGTCCCGCACCCAAAGGCCTGTGGCCTGTTCTCCCGGATTCCCACAGCTTCCCCGCTCCGTAACCGTAAGATCGTCCCTTCCTCATATGCCCTCCGCCTCCCCCTCCTGCCCGTAATACCGGCTCTGCACCCGGAACATGGCGGCGTACTTCCCGTCCAGCGCCATGAGCTGCTCGTGGCTCCCCCGCTCCGCGATCCTTCCCTCCTCCAGCACCAGGATGGTGTCGCAGAACCGGGTGCTGGCCAGCCTGTGGGAGATGAAGACCGATGTCCGCCCGGCGGTGAGCTCGCTGTATTTCCGGTAGATCTCGCTCTCCGCGATCGGATCCAAAGCAGCGGTGGGTTCGTCCAGCACCACGATCCGGCCGTCCTTGTACAGGGCCCTGGCCAGCGCCAGCTTCTGCTTCTCCCCGCCGGACAGCTCGATTCCCTTCTCCTGGACCCCTTTCAGCAGCAGCGTGTCCTCCTTCTCCGGCAGGCTCTCCACCTTGGCCCCGAACCCGCTTAAATCCAGGGCCCGATCCAGCCTGCCCCGGTCTATCCGCAAGTCCTGGGCCAGGGCGATGTTCCTGGCGATGGTGGTGGGACAGAGATAGATGTCCTGGAACACCACCGAGTACAGGCCGAAATATTGGTCAATGTTGAAGTCCCGGATGTCTGTGCCGTCCACCAGGATGCTGCCCCAGGTAGGCGCGTAGAGGCCGCACAGGAGCTTGACCAGCGTGGTCTTCCCCGCCCCGTTGGCCCCCACGATGGCCACCTTCTCCCCCTTCCTTATGGTAAAATCCAAATCGTTTATGGTATCCTGCCCGGCTCCGGGATAGCGAAAACCCACATGGCGGAACCGAATCTCGCAGGTCCCCTCAGGAAGAGGCGCTCCCTGCCCATGGTTGAAGAGATCCTCCATCTCCAGGAACTGCCGGAGATCCTCCGCGGTGTAGCTGGAAGCCTTCATGGCCACCAGGCTGTTCATCATGGTGAATATCCATACGGAGTATTGGGTGATGATGGTGAAATAAAAGATGAAATCCGAGATCTCCATCTGCCCTCCAAAGAGCCGGCGAATCAGCATCCCGTAGGCCAGGACGTCCCGGCAAAAGGCCAGGAGCAGGCATGCCAGGCTGATGCCCAGGCGCTTCCCCTCCTCCTTCCGATACCAGTATGTCCTATCGTCTAAGAATTCTCGGTACAGCGCATGGAACCAGGACGCCAGGGAGAAGAGCCGGATGTCCTTGGCCGCACGGTAGTCCCCGGCCCTGCTGCCCAGATACCCCAGATGCCTGTCGTGCTCCGCCCAGCGGCTCCGGTTGCGGTACTGCCATCCGGAGAAGAGCTGCCCCGCCAGGAAGTCCGCCACCCCCAGGACGAAGAGCAATGCCACCGCCCAGGGCATGAATTCCCATAAAAGGACGGAGTAGAGCGCCAGCCCCAAGACCGAGGAAAGGATATCCACCATCTGGGCAAAGAGCTGCTCCGCGCCGGATCTGTCGGAATACACGGCCTCCTTCGCCTTCTGGGCCAGCAGCTGGCCGCCCGGATCCTCCACATTCTGGTAATCCGCGTCCATGTTCTTGTCCGCGATGCGCCCCAGGTACCCCAGGCGGACGAACATGGCATCGTACTTCAGCTTGGCCCCCACATAATTGTCCGCCAGGTTCAGCAGCAGGAGCGCCCCGCTGTAGGACAGGATATACCACAGCAGGGACGACTCCTTCGTCTGCCCGGGAATCAGGGATGTCATATATTTCGTCAGATAGGAACCCAGCAGCGGAATCAGAATGTGGATCGGAACCCGGGCTACCGCCGCAAGCAGCATGCCCTTGTCCAATAGAAAGGATTGCCTGATCAAGAACCAAATATTGCCCATTACCGTATGTTTCTTCTCCATGTCCTCCCCCCATGCGCGCTCGTAAAATCGTAAACCTGAGACCAGATTAGCGCAGATGCCCGCTTGGGTCAATATGGCAGGCGCAAGTGGTAGGGATGGGAGGCTCAGAGGTAAAACCGACGCCCTATGCGGTCTTCGCCTCCTGCAGGGGAGATAAGGAAATACCGTTGCCTGGGCGTTTGTCCATGCAACGGCATTTGAGTGATTCTGATTCCATTTTCAGGCGTGCAGGCCGGAATTTACTGGATGGTTCGTAGAAAGCCTTCCACCTCTTTGTTGAATGTATGGTATCTCTTATTTGCAATAAAGTGATTCCCTTTCACAATCGATAATCTCGCATTGGGTATATTTTTTGCGATCTCTTTTGTATGGGATTCCCGGATCATATCATTTGTGCCGCAGATCACCAGCGT
>CAOOJO010000069.1 GCA_948496895.1 uncultured Acetatifactor sp.
TCCAAGGTGGCGCAGCTGTCCCATGTGAACTATCAGCCTCTGTTCCTCATCGTGTCCGCAATCATGGCGGCTGCGGTGATTGTGCTACTGCTGACCATCAAGGAGCCTGCCCTGGCCGCGGAGAACCAGGCGCTGGAACAGCAGCATCCTGAGTGGAACCTAGCCCAGGACGACGGGCATGGGGGTGAAGCCCTTCCCGGGGCGGTGAAGCGCAGCCTCTGCTTCCTGCTGGCCTCCATCGCCCTGTGGTTCATCGGCTACAACGGCGTCACCACCTGGTTCACCACCTATGTGTCCCAGGTCATGGGCGAGGGGCTGGGCGGCGCGTCCACCTGCCTCCTGGTGGCCACCGCGGGGGCCATCGTCTCCTACATCCCCATCGGCATCCTGGCCTCCAGGATCGGCCGCAAGAAGACCATCCACGCCGGCATCATCCTGCTGGCCGCCTGCTTCCTGGCGGGGTTCTTCCTGACCACCCTGTTCTCCTCCATCAACGCCGTCATGTATGTGGCCTTCGCTTTGGTGGGGCTGGCCTGGGCGGCCATCAACGTGAACTCCCTGCCCATGGTGGTGGAGATGTGCCGGGGCGGAGACGTGGGCAAGTTCACGGGATACTATTACACCGCCTCCATGCTGGCCCAGGTCATCACGCCGGTGGTGGCGGGCTCTTTGATGAAGACCATCAGCTACCACATCCTCTT
Organism: uncultured Acetatifactor sp.; assembly: GCA_948496895.1. GTDB lineage: Bacteria > Bacillota > Clostridia > Lachnospirales > Lachnospiraceae > Acetatifactor. Next base: position 702 of record CAOOJO010000069.1, read on the forward strand.
CCCTTACGCTGCCTTCTTCGTCACCTTGAGCTTCGTCACCATGTGCTTCGTTCGCCACGGGGACAGCAAGGCTGAGGCCAAGAAGGGGCTGGCGGCTTTCGAGGACATGGACGACTGATACATCCCGTCAGGCTGCGGGCAGGCCAGACCCTCGCCCGCTGGGGCTGACATGAATGCATTCCCAAATATCGAACAGAAAGGTGTGTTCTAATGATAATCATATGCAGGATACTATTGGCGGCGCTCATCATACTCATCCTCTGGTGCCTGATGCTGCTGCCCAGGCGGGGGCAGTCCGGCTGGGACAGGCTGGCCGATGCCAGATATGCCCATAGGGGGCTCCACGACATGGGGAAAGGCATCCCGGAGAATTCCATGACGGCCTTCCGTCTGGCCCTGGAGAAGGGCTTCGGCGCGGAGCTGGACGTCCATCTCATGGCGGACGGAAAACTGGCGGTGGTTCACGACAGCGATTTAAGCCGGGTCTGCGGCAAAAGCGCTGTCATCGAAGACTTGAGGGCGGAGGATCTGAAGGATTATCCTTTAAAGGGAAGCAATGAGACCATCCCCCTCTTTCCGGAGGTTCTGGCCCTGTTTGGAAAAAAGGCTCCTCTGGTCATCGAACTGAAGGTGGAGCACGGCAATGCCGCCGCCCTTACCGATGCCGTGATGGCGCTTCTGCGGGACTGGGAGGGAGCGTACTGCATCGAATCCTTCCACCCTGCCGTGCTGCTGCACCTCAAGAAGCACTACCCCCATGTCATCCGGGGGCAGCTCTCCGAGAATTTCCTGCGCTCCAGCGATGCCGGTACATTGACCTGGCCTGTGCGGGCCATATTGACCCTGCTGCTGACCTCCTTCGTCACCCGCCCGGACTTCATCGCCTACAACTACATAGACCGCTCCTGCCCCAGCCTGCGGCTGATGAAGCGGCTCTACGGCGTCCATGAGGTGGGCTGGACTATCCGCAGCCGGGAGACATTGGAGGCGCTGGAGCGGCAGGGGGTCATGCCCATCTTCGAGGGCTTCCTGCCCTGAGATGCCGAACGGATGGCAAGGGGCATCCCAGTTCTCCCTGCCTACAGCAATGGTCATCTGCGGCCCTAAAAATCCAGGCTCCGGAAGAAGTCCAGGAATCCGTCCCGGATTGCCAGCCTGTCTGTCTGCTCCTGACCCATCTCATAGAAATATTTCCCCGTCTGGATGCTTACGGAAAGGCTGTCCAGCGGAAAGCCCTTCTGCCGCACCCTGGCGCAGGGCACTGAGGTGAGCAGGAATACCTCGCTGGCAAGATTCTCTCCCATGGACTCGCAGATTTGTCCCTTTTCCGTCACCAGGCAGATTGCGTTCCAGTATCTGGCCCGCAGGTCTCCATACTTTTTTGCCAGACCGCTATAGTAGGCCAGCATTTCCTCGTCCGTCAGATACTTTCCGCCCACGGTCCGCACATGGACGCCGGGCTGGAGCTCCTGGGGCAGTCCTTCGAAATACAGCCCGGAATCGCAGGAAAAGACCGGTATTTTGTAAAATTCATAATAGGCCAGGGCTTTCTGCCTGGCGTTCTCCAAAGGCGTGTTCCCGTCCTCCGGCACGGCGGGCGGCTTTTCTTCCATGTCCTTCAATCCCAGTATTTCTATCTCCAGCTTTGACAGGCTTCGCCGCATGGCATCCAGCTTGGCAGCGTTTCCTGTTCCATATAAAAGCTTTTTCTTATCTGTTTTACGTACTTCCATATGTATTCCGCTCTCCTCTCCTACGGGCATCCCCTACAGCACATTCCTTCCGTATACCTCAATCTGGGTCAGGGCCGGGAAGGGAGAGGGGTCGTCGGCCTTTATCATGTGGCACAGCTCTATCCAGGTAATCTCCTTCTCCGGGAAGGTGAGCACGTGGCCTGTGACGGATTTCTCCAGGGGGAACTCCTGGGCGCTTCCGTCGGAGAACTTCAACGTGACCTGCACCCACCAGTTGTCGTGGGGGAAATCGGCTCTGGTGTAGAGCACTACCTTGTCCGTGCGGATCCTTCGGCCGAAGTCCACCCGCATGGCGGCGTCATCCTGGCGGTTGATGCCCCAGGACTGATAGGGCCAGGCCCCGTGGGACAGGTTGGCGCGCACGCCGTCTATGGCGTTGCGGGCGGCGAACACGGACTCTCCCCTGGTCTCCACATTGGCTGTGGCGTGGGGGAAGCAGGGCACGTCCCGATGTTGGTCCGCCGGGTTCAGGGCCAGGTTCCGGTAGGCCTCTATCTCGTCCTGTCTGGCGGCCTGGGCGTAGAGGTAGTGGCGGTTGCCGGAGAACACCTTGGGAGAGAGGCTGATGCGCTTCTCCCCGAAGGGAATCTCATAGGACACATTGTCCGTGATGTACACGAAGGCGGCCCCCAGCGCGTCGTCCACCTGCCAGTTTACATAAGCGTTCTTCTCTGAGGTCTCCAGGACGATCCTGTCCCCCTCCTCATAGGCCCGCATGCACACCAGGTCTACGAAGTCCTCTCCGCTGCTGACGCAGATGGTGTTGTCGTTTCTGTCGATTACTTTCAATGAAAATGTAGCCATAGCTGATATGCTCCTTTTTCTTTATTTGAGGCTGCCGACGGGGTTTCGCCGGGGCATCTGTTCCGCCGTCCCGCCCTGTCCGCTGCCCTCGATTCCGCCTGCAGGCGCAAGCCCGTCAACCATAGATGCGGAAGACCTCCGTCTCCTTCTCGAACTGCGCGCTCTGGCCCCTCCACTCCTCCAGCAGCTCCTCCAGGGACAGCTTTCCGCACAGGAAGTCGTCTATCCTCCTGCTGCCGGCCAGATAGTGGAGGTGCTTGTTCCCCTGGCCCTGGTCGCTTAAGGTGAACTGCTCCGGATAGAGCCGAATCACCTGGCGCATGAGCTGGAGCGCCGTGGGGATGAAGTCCAGGGCCTTGTCCAGGGGCGCGAACTCCAGGCCGAAGCAGACCTCCCCGGCGTACTCCCGCTCCACTGGCACAAAGGCGCGCTGTCTGAAGATTACTTTGTCTTCCTTTACTGCGGCCTTCATCTCCCGATACAGCTCCTCCATCCTCACATAGGGCGCGCCGTACATCTGGAAGGGCTTTGAGCTGCCCCTTCCGGCGCTCAGGGAGGAGCCCTCCAGGAAGCAGCCCCCGCAGTAACAGATGGTGCTGTCGAAGTCCACCAGAGCCGGGGAAGGAATGTTCCAGAGCAGCCCGGTATCGCTGAAATACGTGTCCCTGGTGTAGTTTTCCATGGGGATCACCCGGTAGTCCAGCTTCAGGCCCTTGTGCGCCAGGAAATAATGCCCCACCTCCCCGCAGGTCAGGCCGTAGCGCACCGGCAGCCCGTAGTCCCCGATGAAGGATGCGAATTCCGGCAGGATCGTCCCGCCGCTGACGATCCGGTTCCCCAGAGGGTTCGGACGGTCCAGCACCACGAAGGGGATGCCGCATTCGGCGGCGGCCTCCATGCAGTAAGTCATGGTGTAGATATATGTGTAATACCGAAGCCCTACGTCCTGGATATCATATACCAATATGTCCATGTCCGACAATTCCTCCGGATCCGGCCGCAGATGGTTCCCGTACAGGGAGTGGATGGGGATCTGATATCCGGGGTAGACATCGTTGCCCACCTCTTTCCCCGCGCCCTCCCCGAACATGCCGTGCTCCGGCGTGAACAGCTTCGCGATCGCAAGCTTCCTCTCCATGAACAGATCCACGTTCACCCTCCATCCGGAGTCCACCCCGGAATAGTTGGTGATCAATCCGATGCGTTTTCCCCGGAAGATTCCTTCGAATTCCTCCAGGCGATCCAGTCCCAATACTGTCCTCATATCCGCCCTGCCTTTCCTGGCCCTTGTGCCCTGCTTAAGGTGCGTCCCTTTGTCTTCCAGTCCATCTTACCATACTATTGCCGAATTGGAAACCTGCTTTTTCCGCGGGATTGCCATTCCCGCAGCGGCGTGATATAATGTTGGCACTGTTATGCTGTCAGGGAAAATTTACAAAGGAAGCGAATCTTATGACATACGGTTTGACGGATCTGGTCTGGTTATTCTTCATCTACTCCTTCGCGGGCTGGTGCCTGGAGGTGTGCTATGCGGCCATCAGCCGCAGGAAGTTCGTGAACCGGGGCTTCGTGAACAGCCCCTACTGTACCATATACGGCTTCAGCGCTGTGGTGTTCGCGGTGTTTCTGCCGGAGCTTACGGACAGTCTGTTCTTCCTCTTCCTGGGCGGGCTGCTGCTGGCCTCGGTGGTGGAATATACCACGGGCATGCTCATGGAGAAGATTTTCCGCAGAAAGCTGTGGGATTATTCTGACATCAAGTACAATTTGGGCGGCTATGTCTGCGTGCGCTACTCCCTGCTCTGGGGGCTGCTGGCGGTAGTCACCATGCGCTTCCTGAACCCTGTGCTGTGCGGGCTGCTGCGGGGCGTTCCCTGGCCGGTGACCCTGGCGGTGCAGTGGACTGCCGTGGGGCTTTTGGCCGCGGACTTCATCGCCACCTCCATGGCCGTGCTGGGCATGAAGGTCAGCGCGAAGCGTCTGTCCCAGCTCTCCGAGGGGATGCAGCAGACCTCGAAGCTTCTGGAGAACCGGCTCACCGCAGGGGTGCAGCGGCGTATGCAGCGCTCCTTCCCCGCCATCAGCCCGGAGGACATCGCGGCGGACCTGCGGGCAAGGTCGGCGCAGGGCAAGGAGAGACCTGCTGTGTTCGCGGAAGGGTGCTGCTTCTATAAGCTGGTGGCGCTGTTCTTCATCGGGGCGTTCCTGGGGGACCTGACGGAGACCGTCTTCTGCCTCCTGACCACCGGGGTGCTCATGAGCCGCAGCAGCGTGGTGTACGGGCCCTTCAGCATCGTCTGGGGCCTGGGCTGCGCGCTGCTGACATTGTTCCTCTACCGGTATCGGAACAAGAGCGACCGGCACATCTTCCTGGCGGGCACGCTGCTGGGCGGGGCTTATGAGTATGTCTGCAGCGTGTTCACGGAGCTGGTCTTCGGCACGGTGTTCTGGGACTACAGCGGCTTCGCCTTCAACCTGGGCGGGCGCATCAATCTGCTGTACTGCTTCTTCTGGGGGATTGCGGCTGTGGTGTGGCTGAAGATGATCTATCCGAAGCTGTCGGATCTGATAGAGAGGCTTCCGGTGCGGGCGGGGAAGGTCCTGTGCAACTGCCTGATCGTGTTCATGATTTTCAATATGGCCATCTCCTCCCTGGCGCTGGCAAGGTATACGGAGCGGCAGACGGGCGGTTCCGGGACGGCGGACGCGGACAGCGCCGCTTCCGCTGAGAGGATCCCAGAGGAAGATCCGCTGGCCGCTTTTTTGGACGAACGCTTTCCGGACGAGCGGATGGAGCGGATCTATCCGAATGCGAAGGTGGTGGATTAGGCCTGACAGCCAATTTCCGTGTACCTTGAAGAGGGCATACGGCAATACCCTTACAAAAAGCGGATGCTGACCAGGGAAACATAAGCTGCAAAATAGCATATTGTAATTGGCATCTACATATGCTATAATGCCAGTAGGCAAAAGGATGACGGCATCCATGAGATGCAAAAAAGGACGAACCCCCGAATGTACCGCTAATACATCGGGGGTTCTCCTTCTTTTACGGAGAAGTCAACCGTCTGGGCTTGGTTACCTGCTATTCATCTCCGTCAAGCCGCTTGCACAGGTAGTAGGCAGCTACACTGACCAACACAGAGAGAATGAAGGATGACAACATTTCCATGAGACACACCCCCTTCCTGTCACCAGTATCGGGGAGGTAACGATGTCAGTATATCATGTCATCCTGTTTTTTTCTACCCCTATTAAACTTTAAGCTTTCCTTAAACTTTTCCACTGCGGAGCAGCCTCATCTACAGCAGATCTCCCCATACATCTCCGGCCGCCTGTCCCTAAACAGCCCCCAGCTAAAGCGCATCTCCTCTATCGCGTCCAGGTCGAAAGTGTGCATAATCGCCTTCTCCTGGGTCCTGCCCGCGTCCTCCAGAATCTCCCCGGTCTCATCGGTGATGAAGGAGGAGCCGTAGAAGGTCAGGGCGGAGGACTGGCCGTTGTTCTCCTTAGAGGGCGCCACGGTCTCCTCCCCGATGCGGTTAGCCGCCACTACCGGCACCACATTGGCTGCGGCGTGGCCCTGCATGCAGCGCCGCCAGTGGGGCATGCTGTCGCACTCTATGATAGGCTCGGAGCCGATGGCCGTGGGATAGAGCAGAATCTGCGCCCCCATCAGGGCCATGCACCGGGCCGCCTCCGGGAACCACTGATCCCAGCAAATCCCCAAGCCAATCTTGCCGTAAGCGGTGTCCCAGACCTGGAAGCCCGTGTTCCCCGGAGTGAAATAGAATTTCTCCTGATAGAAATGATCATCGGGGATGTGGGTCTTGCGGTATACGCCCTTCAGACTGCCATCCGCGTCGATTACGGCCACAGAATTATAGGTCACGTTCCCCGCCCGCTCGAAGAAGCTCACGGGCAGCACCACCTGTAGCTGCGCCGCCACCTGGCACAGACGGCACACCGCCGGGTTCTCCCACACCGTCATGGCCAATTGATAAGAATCATAGTTTCTTTCCTGGCAGAAATACCAGGTCTCGAAAAGCTCCGGCAGCAGGATCACCTGCGCCCCTTCCCCGGCCGCCTGCCGAATCCACCCCTCCGCCGCCGCTAGGTTCTCCTCCCTGGAGCGGTTGCAGTACATCTGCACTGCCGCCACCGTCAACTCCTGTCCCATACACCCTCCACCTTTCTATCAAAATGCAAATACCTCAATATATCCGCCAACCCTTCCAACATACCATCCCCAGCAGCACAACCAGCCAGCAAATCGCCGCAACCTGGAAGAATGCCCGCACAAAGCGAACCTTGTTCGCAAGCGAATCGTATTCGCTTTGTGAGCCTAGAAGTTCTTAGGCCGTGTACCAAAGAGGGGTGCTTGCATCCTCTTACGGCCTTAGAACTTCTTCTCACACTGGTATCTGCTGCGTGATGCAGTGGATGTTCCCGCCCCCGATCAGGATGTCCCGGGCATAGATCTGCACCACCTGCCTGTCCGGGAACAGCCCCTGCAGGATTTCCTTAGCCGCCTGATCCGCAGGGTCCCTAAATCCCGGCATCACGATGCTGTCGTTGGCGATGTAGAAATTCACATAGGAAGCCGCCAGCCGCTCCCCCGCCGTCCTTGTGGGCTCGTCCCAGCAGGCATCCAGGCCCTGGCACTCCTCCTCCGTGATGGTCACGGGCTTAGGAAGGGGGAGCTTATGCACTTTGATTTTCCTGCCCTTCGCGTCCACCGCCTGCTCCAGATAGTCCAGGCAGGCCTTTGACATGGCATACTGCACATCCCCCTCGTCCTCCGTCCAGGCCAGCACCACCTCCCCCGGCGCGGTGAAGGCGCAGATATTGTCCACATGCTCGTTGGTCTCGTCATTGTAGATGCCCCGGGGCAGCCAGAGGACGGCAGAGACGTTCAGGTATGCCCGCAGCACCTCCTCGATCTCCTGCCGGGACAGCCCAGGATTCCTCCCCTTGCTCAGCAGACAGCTCTCCGTCACCATGCAGGTCCCCTGGCCGTCCACATGGATGGAGCCGCCCTCCAGGATGAAGTCCCGCTTGCAGTACACGTCCTTCTCCAGCAGGTCGCAGAGCTTCCTGGCCATCCGGTCGTCCTTGTCCCAGGGGAAGTACAGGCCGTCGTGCAGGCCGCCCCAGGCATTGAAGCCCCAGTCTATGCCCCTTATGACGCCCGTGTCGTTTTTCACGAAGGTGGGCGCGTAGTCCCTGGCCCAGGCGTCATTGCTGGACATCTCCACCACCCGGATGTGGGCGGGGAGCAGGGCCCTGGCATTGTCGTACTGGGCCGCGCTGGCGCAGACCGTCACCTTCTCCGACCTGGCGATTGCCTCCGCGACCTTAGCGAAGGCCTTCCTGGCCGCGTAGCCGCCGTACTGCCAGGAGTCCGCCCTCTCCGGGAATATCATGATGCAGCCCTGGTGGGGCTCGTACTCCGCGGGCATCCGGAAGCCGTCCGCGGACGGGGTGGAAGCTTTGATGATTTTCATGGATCATCCCTCTCTGGAAAAATATTCCTTAATTTTTTTATTTAGATTTTTTATAATTCCTTAAGTCCAAGGTCAAACTTTAGACACATTTTCAGGGTATGATAGATACATAAACAAAGGAGCTGTTGAATTTTGATAAACACTGGTCAGGGTTCTGTCAGCTTCGACTAATAGCAATACCGCGAAAGCGGTTTTACTATAGATACCTTTCCCTTTCATGTTTTCTTTTATTATTTTACTCCCTTAAAGGGCCCGGGATGCCGGGCCCTTTTTGTGTCGCCCAGTGGCCCTGCAGATACCGTAGCGCTACGACAGCCGCCCCTTGAAATCCGGATAGCCGAATGTCTTCACGACCTGGCAGCTTCCGTTCTTCCTGCGCAGGGCGATGGTCGGCAGGGGCATCCCGTTGAAGGTGTTGTTCTTCACCATGGAATAGATGGCCATGTCCTGGAACACCAGCCTGTCGCCCTCCTGTAAGGGGCTGTCGAAGGAATAGTCCCCGATGATGTCCCCGGCCAGGCAGGTGGGGCCGCCCAGGCGGTAGGTGCAGGCCTTCTCCCCCGGCTGCCCGCTGCCCCGCAGGGGCGGCCTGTAGGGCATCTCCAGCACGTCCGGCATGTGGCAGGCGGCGGAGGTGTCCAGGATGGCTATGTCGATTCCGTTTCTGACGATTTCCAGCACCTCCGTCACCAGGAACCCGGCGTTCAGCGCCACCGCCTCCCCCGGCTCCAGGTACACCGTCAGGCCGTACCTGTCCTGCATCCTCCTGATGCAGCGCTCAAGCCTGGGAATATCGTAGCCCGTTCGGGTGATGTGGTGGCCGCCGCCGAAGTTGATCCAGCTCATGCCGGGCAGATATCTGCCGAACTTCTCCTCCACCGCCTCCAAAGTGGCCT
>CAOOJO010000070.1 GCA_948496895.1 uncultured Acetatifactor sp.
TTCCAATCTGGTCAAAGCGGGGATGCCGTCAGGAGTCTGTCCGGAACAGTGGATCCTGGAGCATCCCGATGTGATGCTGGAGCTCCAGAGGCAGTACGTGGCGGCCGGTACGGACATCCTGTACGTGCCCACCTTTACGGCCAACAGGATAAAGCTGGCGGACTACGGGCTGGCCGAGCGGCTGGAGGAGATGGTGAGAGGCCTGGTGGCCATTTCCAGGCAGGCGGCTTCGGAGGCGGACAGGCCGGTGTACCTGGCTGGAGACCTGACCATGACAGGGCTACAGCTGTCCCCGGTGGGGGATATGGAGCTGGAAGAGCTGATAGATGTCTATAAGCAGCAGGTCAGGGCTTTGGCGGACGCGGGGGTGGACCTCCTGGTGGTGGAGACCATGATGAGCCTGGCGGAGGCCCGGGCGGCGCTGATCGCGGCAAAGGAGGCCTGCGACCTGCCGGTGATGGTGACCATGACTTTTGAGGCGGATGGGAGGACTCTGTTCGGGACGGATCCCACGACCACGGCCATCGTGCTGGAATCCCTGGGCGCAGCGGCTGTGGGGGCCAACTGCTCCACAGGCCCGGCCAAAATGAAGCAGGTGATTGCCGACATGGCGGCCTGCACAGGGATTCCCATCATCGCCAAGCCCAATGCCGGCCTGCCCCATCTGGAGGGAGGGCGTACCGATTATGACATGGACGCGGACACCTTCGCGGAGGAGATGAAGCTGCTGGCAGAGGCCGGGGCTTCCGTCCTGGGGGGATGCTGCGGGACTACGCCGGAATACATCAGGAAGCTTCGGGACAGCTTTGGGAAAGGCCCCGTCCCTGAAAGGGCTGGCAGGAGAGAGGGCGTCCGATACCTGACCTCGGAGCGCCGGACGGTGGATTTCGGCCTGGAGGGCAGCTTCCTGATCGTGGGGGAGCGCATCAATCCCACCGGGAAAAAGCTGCTGCAGGCCCAGTTGAGGGAGGGGAATTTCGATAAGGTGGTGCAGTTCGCCGAGGAACAGGAGCGGTGCGGCGCGCAGGTGCTGGACGTGAACATGGGCATGAGCGGCATCGACGAGAGGGAGACCATGCTGCGGGCCCTGGAGGAGATAGGCGGCGTGTCCCATCTGCCCCTTTCCCTGGACTCCAGCCATGTGGAGGTGCTGGAGGCGGCGCTTCGCCATTACCCCGGCAGGGCCCTGGTGAATTCCGTGTCGCTGGAGGCGGAGAAATTCGAGAAGCTCCTGCCGATCGTAAAGAAATACGGCGCCATGTTCATCCTGCTGCCCCTCTCGGACGAAGGGCTGCCGAAGAGCCTGGAAGAGAAGATACATATCATAGAGACTGTGCTGGAAAGGGCATATTCCATGGGCCTGAAAAAAGAAGATATCATCGTGGACGGCCTGGTGTCCACGGTGGGGGCCAACAAAAGGGCGGCGGTGGAGACGCTGGAGACCATCCGCTACTGTAGGGAGAAGGGGCTTGCCACCATCTGCGGCCTGTCCAACATCTCCTTCGGCATGCCGGAGCGAGGGTACGTGAACGCGGCCTTCCTGACCATGGCCATCCAGGAAGGGCTGACCATGGCCATCGCGAACCCCTCCCAGGAGCTGCTGATGGCCAGCGCTTTTGCCGCGGACCTGCTGCTTGCGAAGGAAGAGGCGGATATACGGTATATCGAATATGCAGGCACGCTGGCAGAGAAAAGAGAGAAGAAAAAGGAACAGGAGGCGGCGCGAATCAGGAGCGCGGCCCTTGAGGAGAAGGCTGTGATTCCCGGAAAAGCCGAAAGCCGGCGCGCGGACGACCAGACGCCTGACGCCGTTTCTAAGCCGGAAGCCACAAACGTATGCCGGGAGGCCCTGCACCATTCTGTCCTCAAGGGCAACCGCAAGGGCATCGCCGCCCAGACCAAAGAGGCCCTGGCCCAGGGCGAGGAGCCCCAGGCCCTGCTGCATGAGGTGCTGCTCCCTGCCATCAACGAGGTGGGGGAGCTCTTCGACAAGGGCCGGTATTTCCTTCCCCAGCTCATCGGCAGCGCGGAGGCCATGAAGAGCTCCATCGAGATACTGGAGCCGCTTCTGCTGAGAGAGACGGATGCGGAAGACATGCCCGTGGTAGTCATCGCCACCGTGGAGGGGGACATCCATGACATCGGCAAGAACCTGGTGGCGCTGATGCTGAAGAACTACGGCTTCCGGGTCATCGACCTGGGCAAGGATGTGCCCAAGGAGGATATCATCCGGGCGGCAAAGGAGAATAATGCCAGGATCATCGCCCTGTCGGCCCTGATGACCACCACCATGCAGCGCATGCGGGAGGTGGTGGCCTACGCGAAGGAGGAAAAGGTGAGCGCCAAGATCATGATCGGCGGCGCGGTCATCACCCGGGAATACGCGGATGAGATCGGCGCGGACGGTTATTCCGCGGACGCGGCGGAAGCGGTGAAGCTGGCGCAGAGGCTTGTGCGGGAAAAAGCTGCCGACTGAAGCATAAATATGCTGATGAAAAAAATGTTGATAATAGAGGAGGAATTGATATGTTAGGTGCAGATGCCATTGTCAAATGTCTGGAGGAGGAGGGGGTCACGACGGTATTCGGATATCCCGGCGTAGCCATCTGTCCTTTTTACAACAGCATCCTGGAATCGGACATCCGGACGATTCTCATCCGCACGGAGCAGAACGCGGCCCATGCGGCCAGCGGAGTGTCCCGAATCACCGGAAGGCCCGGCGTATGCGCCGTCACCTCCGGCCCCGGCGCCACCAATGTGATCACGGGCATCGCCACCGCCTTCGCGGACAGCATCCCCCTGATCTGCATCACCGGACAGGTGAACAGCGAGCTCCTTGGCAGCGATGTGTTCCAGGAGGCCGATATCACCGGGGCTGTGGAATCTTTTGTAAAATACAGCTATTTAGTAAAGAATGTGAACGATATCCCCAGGGTGTTCAAGGAGGCCTTCCACATCGCCAATACGGGCAGGCGGGGCCCCGTGCTGATCGACGTGCCCATCGATATCCAGAACGCCCCGATCGCCAAGTTCAAGTATCCGGAGAGCGTGTCCCTGCGCACCTACAAGCCCACGGTGAAGGGCAACGCGGTGCAGATCAAAAAGGTGGTCAGGGAGCTGGAGAAGGCAAAGCGCCCCCTGATCTGCGCTGGCGGCGGCGTGCTACTGGCAGAGGCCGAGGGAGAGCTGCGCAGGTTCGCGGAGACCCACAACATCCCCGTGGTGTCCACCATGATGGGAATCGGTGCCATGCCCACGGACCATCCCCTCTATTTCCGGATGGTGGGCAACAACGGCAAGGCCTATGCCAACCGGGCCATGAACGAGTCGGATTTGCTGATCATGGTGGGGGCCAGGGTGGCCGACCGGGCCGTGAACCAGCCGGACATGATCACCCGGAACAAGGTGCTGGTGCACATCGACGTGGATCCGGCGGAGATCGGCAAGAACGCAGGCCCCACCATACCGCTGGTGGGGGACGCGAAGCATATCTTCGAGGATCTGGAGAAGGAGGAGTTCACCTGCAACTGCCAGGAGTGGCTGGACACCCTGAGGGAATACCGGAAGGCTATGGCCAGCAAGCGCAAGCCCGACCCGGCCTATGTAGACCCTGCCAAGTTCATCATGCGGCTCACCGAGAGGATGCAGGAGGACGCCATCTACGTGGCGGACGTGGGCCAGAACCAGATCTGGTCCTGCGGCTATGTGAAGGTCCGCAAGGGGAAGTTCTTCACCTCCGGCGGCATGGGCACCATGGGATATTCCATCCCGGCGGCCATGGGGGCCAAGGTGGCCGCACCGGAGAGGCAGGTGGTGGCTGTCTGCGGGGACGGCTCCTTCCAGATGTCCATGATGGAGCTGGCCACCATGTGCCAGCACCATATCCCTGTGAAAATCGTGGTGCTGAAGAACAATTACCTGGGGATGGTGCGACAGTACCAGCATTTCACCTATCAGGATCAGTATTCCGTGGTAGACCTGTCCGGGAGCCCGGATCTGGAGAAGCTGTCCGCGGCATACGGCATTCCCTTCCTGCGGCTGGAGAACATGGAGAACTGTGACGAGACCATAGAGGCGTTCCTGGAAAAGGACGAGACCATGTTGCTGGAATGCGTGATAGACCCTATGGATTTGGTATAGAAAGGGACTGGGATAGGAGGATATTTTATGAGGAAAAGAATATATTCCGTGCTGGTGGAGAACCGTTCCGGCGTACTGGGCAAGGTGGCAGGCCTGTTTGCCAGGCGCTGCTTCAACATAGACAGCCTCGTGGTGGGAGAGACCGACAATAGCGACGTGTCCTGCATGACCATCGTCAGCAGCGGGGACGAGCGCACCATCGAGCAGATCGAGAAGCAGCTGAACAAGAAGCTGGATGTCATCAAGGTGAAGACCTTTGCGGAACAGCAGTGCATCGCCAGGGAGCTGATGCTCATCAAAATCAGATACAACAAGGGCAACCGCCGGGAAATCATGGAGCTGTGCGAGATCATGAAGGCCCAGATCGTGGACATGTCCAAGCATTTCATGATGATCCAGATCTGCGACGAGCCGGAGAAGATAAAGCTCATGATCAAGATGCTCCAGACCATCAGCATCGTGGAGGTGGCCCGCACAGGGACAGTGGCGCTCTCCAAGTGCGCGGAGAACGACGAGGGCTGACGGCTTTGGCTGAAAGATTAGGCTTTTATTGACATTTCAGCCGGAACTTGGTATGATAGCGAAGGAGTTTTAAGGAAGGGGGATGTGTCCGGGATGGAAGAAAGGTGCTCTGAAGCGCATCTGAATGAACTGCTGTGCAGATGGCGCAGAATCCTGCGGCTGGAGGAAAGCTGGGACGTAAAGCTGGAGATTGTCAAGGATCCCTCCTTCCGGAAGACAGGCGACCTGAAGGTGGACTGTACGGACAAGAAGGCGATTCTTCTGCTCAATGGGCTGAATCCGAAACAGGAGAACCTGGAGGAGGTCATCGTCCATGAGCTGCTGCACCTGAAGCTCTATCCCTTAGACCAGGTGACGGAGTCCCTGATTACATCCAACTATGAGGAGGGCAGCGGGGCTTATCATTTTGCTTACACCCAGTTCATGGTGACCCTGGAGGTCACAGTGGAGGAGCTGGCCAAATGCTTCCTGAAGCAGTATGGGGAGGACAGGGAGCTCTCCTATGGCAGATGCCATACCATGAAAAGCTATGACGAGCTGTTCGAGGGGCTGAAGCCGCTGGAATGAGAGCGAAGCCCGGATAGCGCGACATGTGGGGCCGGACAGAGGCCGTGCGCGAAAGCATGGAAGCCGGCGCACAGATAAGAGGTTGAAAAAGAAAAAGGAGAGGGTGGAAATCTGATGCAGAAGAAAGTATTCCAATTGCTGGTCAACAATACATCCGGCGTCCTGAGCCGGATTTCAGGGCTTTTTGCCAGGCGTGGCTATAATGTGGAGAGCATTACGGCAGGCGTGACCTCGGATCCCCGCATCACCCGCATCACGATTGTGGCTTCCGGCGACGACGAGATCCTGGAGCAGATTGAGAAGCAGGTGGCCAAGCTGGAGGATGTACGGAACATCAAGGAACTGAAGCCGGAAAAGAGCGTATACCGGGAGCTGATCATGGTCAAGGTGCGCGCCACCGCGGAGCAGAGGCAGGGAGTCATCTCCGTAGCGGACATCTTCCGGGCGAAGATCATCGACATCGCGCCGGAGAGCCTGATGATTGAGCTCACAGGCAATCAGCAGAAGATTGATGCTTTCATCGGCCTGCTGGAGGGATATGAAATCCTGGAGCTGGCCCGGACAGGCATCGCCGGACTGGGGCGAGGCACGGAGCCTGTGGTTCGCTTCGACTGAGGGCTTAGATGCAGGAGGGTGCATCCCCGCTGCTCGCAGCATGACAAGTGAAAGCCGAAGGCAGCTAGGCATGGGCCGATACCCGATTGCTCGCTGCGGGAAGCGCTTTCGTGTGGACAGATATTTGTCCCTTGCAGCATCAAATGGATGTCAGATTCGTCCGGCAAAGACGGAATAAGGCACCCGGCATGGTGCGCAGGAATGAACATAGAATAAAACAACAAAACGGAGGAAACGAGAAATGGCAAAGATTTTTTATCAGGAAGACTGTAACCTGTCCCTTCTGGAGGGAAAGACCATCGCGATTATCGGCTACGGCAGTCAGGGACACGCCCACGCGCTGAACCTGAAGGACTCCGGCTGCCATGTGATCATCGGCCTGTACGAGGGCTCCAAGTCCTGGGACAAGGCCGTGAAGCAGGGCTTCGAGGTGTTCACCGCCGCCGAGGCCGCAAAGCAGGCAGACATCATCATGATCCTGATCAACGATGAGAAGCAGGCCGACCTTTACAAGAAGGACATCGAGCCCAACCTGGAGGAGGGCAACATGCTGATGTTCGCCCACGGCTTCAACATCCACTTCGGCTGCATCGTTCCTCCCGCCTATGTGGATGTGACCATGATCGCGCCCAAGGGGCCGGGACACACCGTGCGCAGCGAGTACCAGGAGGGCAAGGGCGTTCCCTGTCTGATTGCCGTGGAGCAGGATGCCACAGGCAAGGCACAGGACATCGCATTGGCATACGCCCTGGGCATCGGCGGCGCAAGGGCAGGCGTCCTTGAGACCACCTTCCGCACCGAGACCGAGACAGACCTCTTCGGCGAGCAGGCCGTGCTCTGCGGCGGCGTCTGCGCTCTGATGCAGGCAGGCTTCGAGACATTGGTGGAGGCCGGCTATGACGAGAGGAACGCGTACTTCGAGTGCATCCATGAGATGAAGCTGATCGTAGACCTGATTTACCAGAGCGGCTTCGCCGGCATGCGCTATTCCATCTCCAACACTGCCGAGTACGGCGATTACATCACCGGGCCCAAGATCATCACCGAGGAGACCAAGAAGGCCATGAAGAAGATCCTAAGCGACATCCAGGACGGAACCTTCGCCAAGGAGTTCCTGCTTGACATGTCCCCTGCCGGAAGACAGGTGCACTTCAAGGCCATGCGGAAACTGGCCAGCGAGCATCCCGCGGAGAAGGTGGGCGAGGAGATTCGTAAGCTCTATAGCTGGAACAATGAGGACGACAAGCTGATTAATAACTGATTATAGTCCGAAATATAAAAGATAAAAACCTTCGGAGGAGAAATCCCCGGAGGTTTTTTCTTTAATTTTGTACAAAAAATAGGTTAGCATTTCCTAACTCATTGGTTAGTGTGATGAAACGGAAGCAAGTTGCAAAAAAGCGTTGACAAAGATGAAGGAAAGTCATATTATAATATACGGTTAGTAAATACTAACTTCTGCCCTGAGGTTAGCGAAAACTAATACATATCCAAAAGAAGGTGAATACAGGATGCCGCTTACATTGGCAGAGGTCGGAGAGGAGAACATCATCCGGAAGATTGGGGGGAAGCAGGAGATAAAGGCACATCTGGAGAATCTGGGCTTCGTTGTGGGAGGAGCCGTCACGGTGATCAACACCATCGGGGGCAATGTCATCGTGAACGTGAAGGATTCCCGCATCGCGGTCAGCAGGGAGATGGCACAGAAGATTATGGTGTGAGAGACGGCTCTGATATGCAGCAGCAGAGCCTCCTCTGAGGGGAAGCGCCGGGCATGCGGCGGGGAATGCCGGAGAGGCAGCGGTCTTAGCACAATTCTTAATGAATAATGAAGTGAGGAGGAAAACAGAAATGAAGACACTGAGAGAAGCAAAGGTGGGCGATACCGTCCGGGTGGTAAAGCTCCACGGGGAGGGCGCGGTCAAGCGCCGTATCATGGACATGGGGCTGACGAAGGGCGTGGATGTGCAGGTTCGCAAGGTGGCGCCTTTGGGAGACCCGATTGAAGTGACGGTGCGCGGCTATGAACTTTCCATCCGGAAAGCGGATGCGGAAATGATAGAAGTGGAAAGCGCGTAAAAAGCGTAGAAAAGATGTTTGTACAGGGAAGACAATTCCCTATATTTTAAAGCCAATGGTTAGGCATAACTAACAAAAGGAGAGGAAACAGTATGAGTATGCGGATAGCCCTTGCGGGCAACCCGAACTGCGGGAAGACCACATTGTTCAACGCCCTGACCGGCTCCAACCAGTTCGTCGGGAACTGGCCGGGCGTCACGGTAGAAAAGAAGGAAGGGAAACTGAAGAAGCACGATGGGGTCACCATCACCGACCTGCCGGGCATCTACTCCCTTTCCCCCTATACACTGGAGGAGGTGGTGGCCAGGAACTATCTCATCGGCGAGCGTCCGGACGCAATCCTGAACATCATCGATGGCACGAACCTGGAGAGGAACCTGTACCTGACCACCCAGCTCACCGAGCTGGGCATCCCCGTGGTGGTGGCCATCAACATGATGGACGTGGTGGAGAAGAACGGGGACAAAATCAATACCAGGGAGCTGTCCCGGGAACTGGGCTGCAAGGTGGTGGAGGTTTCCGCCCTGAAAGGGAACGGCGTCATGGAAGCCGCGGAGTCTGCCATCGAAGCGGCGAAGAACGGGAAGACTGTTCCCATGCACACCTTCTCCGGCACGGTGGAGCACGCCCTGGCCCATATCGAGGAGGCTACAGTGCACGGGCTGCCGGAAGAGCAGCAGAGATGGTATGCCATCAAGCTCTTCGAGCGGGATGACAAGGTATTGGAGCAGCTGAAACTGGGCGAGTCCGTGACCTCCCATATTGAGACGGACATTAAGGCGGTGGAGGAAGAGATGGACGATGACGCGGAATCCATCATCACCAACGAGCGGTACATCTATATCGGCAGCATCATCAAGGGCTGCCTGAAGAAAAAGTCCACCGGAAGGTTGACCAGCTCCGATAAAATTGATAAAATCGTAACGAACCGCTTCCTGGGGCTTCCGATTTTCGCGGCCATTATGTTCCTGGTATACTACATCTCCATGGTCACGGTAGGGGCTTCCGCCACGGACTGGGCCAATGACGGGCTGTTCGGAGACGGATGGCATCTGCTGGGCATCGGCTCCTCCGCCTATGAGGAGGCGGTTTCCGAATACGGGGACGCGGCGCTGATTGTGGACGGGTATGACGTGTATACGGAAGAAAACGGCGCGGCGCCCACGGGGGACTTCCCTTATGAGGTGGAGGACGAGGAGACGCTGGAGGTCACGGTGGAGACGGCTTCCCTGGCGGATTATGAGGATGCCCTTGCCGTGATGGAGCGCTACGGCGACGAGCCTGGCCCGGCGGATTACGGCGTATGGGTTCCGGGCATCCCTGTCCTGGTGGGGGACGCCCTGGAAGCGGCGGGCGTGGCGGACTGGCTTGCGGGCCTGATTAACGATGGTATCGTGGCCGGCGTGGGCGCGGTGCTGGGATTTGTGCCCCAGATGCTGGTGCTCTTCCTGCTCCTGGCGTTCCTGGAGGCCTGCGGCTACATGGCGCGTATCGCGTTCGTGCTTGACCGAATCTTTAGGAAATTCGGACTGTCCGGCAAGTCCTTCATCCCCATGCTCATCGGAACCGGCTGCGGCATCCCGGGCATCATGGCCACCAAGACCATCGAGAACGAGCGCGACCGCCGCATGACGATCATGACGACGACCTTCATCCCCTGCGGCGCGAAGGTGCCC
>CAOOJO010000071.1 GCA_948496895.1 uncultured Acetatifactor sp.
ACGTCATCGACTTCGGGGCCTTCGTGGACATCGGCGTCCACCAGGACGGGCTGGTGCACATCTCCCAGATCACCGACCGCTTCATCAAGCATCCCCTGGAGGCGGTCAGCGTAGGCGACATCGTGGAGGTGCAGGTGCTGGGCGTGGACGAGGCCAAGAAGCGCATCAGCCTGACCATGAAGGTCAACCAGGAGAAGAAAGGGTAAAACAGAAAGGCCCCGGGCAGATTGCCGGGGGCCTTTCTGTTTGTGGGGAAATGTCGCAGAGGGCCGCGCTCTGCGACATTGAGGGACGGGAATGCTGAAAAAGGCTTTGCATGTATGGCCAGAAGACGGATGCCATCTGTCTGACTGCGGAAAAGACTGCGCTTCGGACTGCCGGTCAGTCAGCTTACCATAGTCTGCCGCGCATTGACCCACCTGGTCAGCACATGGCTGCCTACAGCGGGAATACGGATTTCAGACGGTTCATGTTCTCCCGTTTCAAGTCCAGATTGGGATGGACATAGAGGTTCATGGTGATGCCGATGTTGGAATGGCCCAGAATCTCGCTCAGGGTCTTGACATCGAAGCCTGCCTCCACGCAGCGTGTGGCAAAGGTGTGCCGCAGGGTATGGAAATGGGCTTCCTGGATGCCACATTCCTCCAGATACTTCTTCAGATGCCGCTGGAGCTTTCTGGGATCCATGCACCTGTCCGTGCCGGTGAGGAGGAATGCCCCGGGCTCCTCCGGACGGAACCGCTGGCACAGGGTGGCGATGTCCGGCATCAGGGGGATAAGGCGCAGAGAGCTCTCGCTCTTCGGAGTCCCTATGACCAGCTCTGTCCTGAAAGCGTCTTCTGCCAGGGCCTGACCTGCCGCCCCACCCTTATCCCCGGCAGCCTTGCCGAATCGGCCCGCATCTTCCTGACTGATATCTTTCTGGCCGGAATTTCCCCGCGGAAGGCGCAGGGCGGTATGGCAGACGGAGATGGTGGCTGCCTCGAAGGAGATATCGCACCAGCGCAGGGCGCAGATTTCCCCGATCCGCATGCCTGTGCGCAGCGCCAGATAGACGCCGAACTTGCAGGCGTCGGTTTCCCGCGCCAGGAGCTGCACCAGAGCGGATTCCTCCTTCTCGTCCAGCACCCTTGTATTTTTCCGGAAGCTCTTCGGGTAGGTGATCTCCATGTCCGAAAGCTTCTCCCCTGACCGCTTCCTCATGTAGGAGAGAACGGAATGGAAAAGGGTCAATATGCTGCGGACCGTCTTCGGCGACAGGCCCTTGCCAATCAGGAGCGACCGGGTGAACGCGTCGACTTCCTCCGGCAGGATTTCGCCGGGGAGCTTCTCCCCGAAGAAGGGTTTGATGTGGTTCTCGATGTCCGCGCGGTACTTTGCGCGGCTGGAGGGCTTCAGGCGGGCGCTGTTGGCGGACAGCCATCTGTCGCAGAAGCAGGCCACGTCCGGCCGCTGCCCGGGTTCAGCCTTTTGCGCCTTCTCTGCTTTTTCCGCCTGTCCTATTTCCTCCCGGGCCCTGTCCGCCTTGCCTTTCGCCTCCTCATATGTCCTGCCGTAGCAGAAGCCGTAGAGAGGCTTTCCGTCTGCCCTCCGCCCCTTGATGTAGCGGGCCTCGTACCGTCCGTCCTTTCTGTGGAACACGTTTTCTCCTCTTGCCATGATGTGGGCACCTCCTCTTTCGTGATAGAAGTTTTCCTTCTGTCAGGACTCTGTTGGGTCCTATATAGAGTGTACAAGATAGTTAAGTATCTTGACTAGTATTGCGTTGCTCTCAGGGCAAATAAGTGGTACAATCGAATAGACGGATGGAAACAGGAAACAACTTATGGGGAGATTTTGTATGCCGGGTTTAGAGATGAAAGAATATCTTTCTCGCATAGGTATCCGCAGAATCAACGAGCTGGACACGGCGCTGGTGGAAGCTTTCGGGCGGGAAGAGGGGGAAAGGCATATTGAGCGACTGACGGAATTGTTTGACCGGTCAGAAGAAAGGCTGCTTTATGGAGCCGGGGATACGGCGTACCTCCACCGCCAGGAGGAGCTTGTGGATTACTGGAACCAGAGCCTGCGGATGAGCCTTCTGGCGGCATCCTTTTATGACCGCGTGTTTTTCCGGAGGGCCATGGAGTATGTAATGGGACAGGGCTCCTTCTGGTCGGGGGACATCTTCGATATCGGCTGCGGGAATGGGATTCTGACCTGCTTTCTCGCACTGCGGCATCCGGGCAGCGCCGTCACCGGGCTGGAGATATCCTCGAATGCCATGTCCGTGGCAAAGGAGCTTGCAAAGGAGCTTGCGGTGGACAATGTGCGTTTTTTGAAAGCGGATGCGCTGGGGCAGAGGAGGTGCGACACCCTGTTCTCCTGCCGCACGGCGCACGAAAATGTCGCGTGGAGGGCTCTCTGTGAGGAATCAGGGGGGCCCACATTGTCGGTGGAGGAGCAGGTCAGGCGGCATAGCCAGTACGCGAAGGAGCTTTCGGCGCTGGTAAGGCCCCAGGGGCCTCTGGTCAGCGTGGAGCGTTACGAGGATGACGGCGCGTATGCCGGATTGGTCCGCGCGCTGGAGCGCTGGGGCCTTTGCCAGGTGAGGGGGACGCATATGCAGTTTTCCTGCAAAAACGGGGATGGGACGGCTACGTTCCAGGCAATGGTCTTTCGGAAAGACAGCTGAAAGGCAGAGGAATAAAAAGCTAAGCCGCAGCCAAAACGGAAAGCATAGAGCAATTCAGCCAGTCTGTTGACCAATTCAAAGTCCAATCGTCACTTGACACGCGCAAATGAATATGCTAACGTTAAGCTATAAAAATGTCGCAGAGCGCGGCCCTTTGCGTCATGCCGGAGGGATTTCTTATGCCCAAAATGCGGGAACAGGAGCGTCATGCGATTTGGAGGAGCAGGAAAAGAGGGGAACATTTTGAGCGGGATTCAGATAGGATACAGAATCGGCAGGCTGACTGTTGAGGAGCCCACAGAGCAGCGCAGGGGCGGTTACATCGTATGGAGATGCCGCTGCGACTGCGGCGGGGAGATTCTTTTGGACACGCGCTGCCTGGAGCGGGGAACCAGGCGGGACTGCGGCTGTGCCACGGTGGTGCGGCCCAGGCAGAAGGACATAACAGGGACACGGTTCGGACGGCTGACTGCCATAAGGCCCACGGACCGGCGGGGCAGCAGGGGAGACACCCTGTGGCTGTGCCGCTGTGACTGCGGGAAGGAGGTGGCGGTGGAGCTGGGGAAGCTCACCTCCGGCAGCCAGAAGAGCTGCGGCTGCCTGTCACATCCGCCGCTGAAGGATTTTCCGGGAAAGCGCTTCGGCAAGCTCACCGTGGTGGAATACGTGGGCAAGAAGGCCGGGATGCACAGATGGAGATGCCTCTGCGACTGCGGAAAAGAGACCGTGGTAGGTCAGAGCCTGCTCCAGTCCGGCAAGACCAGGAGCTGCGGCTGCCTCCAGGCCGTCACCTACCGGGAAAACTTAAAGCTCATGGAGGGGACCTCCGTCACCATGCTCCAGGCCGTGAAGAGCGGACGGCTGCTCAAGTCCAACACCAGCGGGCACAACGGCGTGTACTACGACAAGAGGCGGAACCGGTGGGTGGCCCAGATCACTTTCCAGGGCAAGACCAAATACCTGGGCGCCTATCGCGAGCTGGAAGGCGCCGTGCAGGCCAGAAAAGCCGGAGAGGAGATTTATGACGAGTTCCTGGAGCGGGTGGGGATGACAGAAGACGGCAGCACAGGCGAGGATGCTTCAGGGGAAGGGGGAGACCGGAAGCAGGGCCCGGGCGGGAGGCGCCCCAGGCCGGATGCCCATGGCAGATGAATATGGAAAAAAGGAATGTCTTACACTTTGGCCTGCTGGGCGCCTTTACCTGCGGCGGCACGGAGGAGGAAAGGGCCAGGAACGGGGCTTTGATCGGAAAGCTGGGCAAGAAGGCCCTGTCCTTCCTGCAGTACCTGATAGTGAACCATGGCCGGAACATCTCTTCGGAGGAGCTAATAGAACAGTTCTGGGGGGGTAATAGCAGCGACCCGGCCAACGCCCTGCGGAACATGCTTTTCAAGGTGCGCAGCCTCCTGAAAGCCATGTTCCCGGAACAGGAGAAGGTGTTCCTGACCCTTCCGGACTGCTACGCATGGAGCCCGGAAGTCCGCCTGGAGCTGGACACGGAACGGATGGAGGCGGACTGCCTGGAAGCCAAGCGGGCCGCCGGGGAGGAGCGGTGCAGGCTGCTGGGCCGGGCGGCGTCCCTCTACAGAGGGGATTTCCTGTCCGGCAACGATTCGGACTGGGCCAGGAGCCAGCGGCAGTATTATCGGACCCTTTATCTGGATGCCTGCCAGGCCCTGCTCCCCATGTATTACAAAAAGGAACAGTGGATGGAGCTATTGGCGGTCTGCGGCCAGGCTTACAGCGTGGACTTCAGCATAGAGGATTTCACGGCCTACCAGATGCAGGCCCTCATCGCCATGGGAAAAGCGGAGCAGGCCGTGGAGAAATACGAGAGCTTCCGGGACAGGATGCTCCAGGAATACGGCATGCCGCCCACGGAGCGCATCGAACAGCTCCACACCCTGGCATCAGGCCTGCGCAGGACGGGGATTGATGATGAGGACATCTTCAAACTGGTGTGTGAGGAGGACGAGGATTCCCACGCGTTCTTCTGCACCTTCGCCACCTTTCAGAGCATCGTGGCTCTGGAGCGGCGGCATATGACCCGCTCCGGGCAGACCTCCTGCCTGGTCATCATCAGCCTGGGCCGGGGAGCGGTGCCCACCACGGACGGCAGGAGGCTGGAGCGCATCCTGCTGGAGAAGCTGCGCACAGGAGACCCCATCGCCAGGCTGGAGGCCGGATCCTACATCCTGATGCTGACAGGGGCCGACGAGGAGAACGCCAGGCTGGTGGCCAGCCGCATCGACTGCGCGTTCCACAGGACGTACCGGCACTCTACGGCGAAGCTGACCTACAGGGTGGCGGATTTGGGGACAGGGAAAAGGGCGGAATCGTAGATATAGTGAACCCTATAAAAGGGATGCCGCGGCGCTAAAAGCCTAGGGCATCCCTTTTTGGCAGCAAGCGATTGACTACTGCTTTGTGTAAATATCTAGAAGTTTATCGATATTTCGTCCTCCATATGTCACACGAATAACAGTTACTATCTGTGTTTCTGAGTTTGGGATATATAAGATGACATAGTTATCGACAGGAACGATACGAAGTCCCCGGCTTCGCCATGGCTCTCTCTCATATCTGCGGAAACGTTCTGGCATATTTTCAAGGCTTAAAATCATGTCCTGTAGACGGTCAAGCTGCCTTTCCGCATTTTCCGGCGATTGCAGGTCATATGCGATATATTCATAAATTGACCGTAAATCATTGTCTGCCTGTGCCGTCAATTCAACAGAAAAAGTCATAGATTATAGTCCCTGCGAATATCGGCAAAGGCCTGCATTGCGTCTTTGGTACGTCCCGCACTCATATCCGCATATCCTTTCTCCAGTTCTGCGTCAATCTGCTCTTCAGATAAGCTGCTTATATCCACAGGGCTTGCCGTTGGGATTTTCACATCGAAGGGAAGCCCGCGGCGCATGATGATTTGCTTATAAAACATATTGATGGCGTTTGAAGCCGGAATGCCAAGTGCCGATAAGATGCGCTCTGCCTGCTCCTTTACATCCGGTTCTATCCTTGCGTATAGATTTGCCGATTTTGCCATAGTCATAAACTCCTTTCGTACTATATGGATTTGAGTGACCTTATTATATAACATTGTGCGCACAAAAGCAATGCTTTTTGCTGGGAATATTTGCCATAAAATTTGTGCCGCTTTTCTGATGAAAACTAACAGCCAGCTAACAGAGGGCTGGTAAAGTAAGAACCGTAATCAACAGGAAGAGGTGGGCGAGGGCATGATGCTTCGAGGGAAGATGACCCCCTGCCAGAGCCGGGAGGCGCTGGTCACGGTAATGTCCTACCGCAATGGTATCATGGATGGCTGTCTGCAGCATCCGCGGTTGGATCAAAAAGTGAATATCGAAAGCCTGTCGCAGCTGATTCTCATTCTGAACAGCCTGTTGGATTTGGAGGACTGCCCCGGATGCCCGCTGCCCCTCGTCAGGGGGGATGGAGGCGCCGGAACGCACATGGCAGCCTTCCGGATACAGATCCTCTTCCGGGAGCACTACACCTGGCAGGGCAGGCTGATATGGCAGGATGAAGACATAGAGACCGTATTCCACAGCAGCATTGAGCTGATGCAGCTGATTGATGAGATTCTGGGAGAATGAAAAGGAGGACGAAGCATATGAAACTCCATGTAGACAAGAAGAAAAGAGGAGCCATCCGGAAGTATCTGAGCATCCTGCTGGTGGTATGCATAGTGCTCTCCAACGGGTCTACGTATGCGGCAGCCAGCGCTGGCGGGGAAGACGGGCATCAGCATGACGACGGATGCTACACGAGGCAGCCTGTCGGCGAGCTGGCGCATGGGGACGACTGCTACCAGGAGCGGCTGGTGTGCGGAAATGATGGAAGCGACGGCCATGCCCACGACGGAAATTGCTATGGAGAGGTCTCGATGGCCGGCTGCGGGATGGAGGAGCATAATGAGAGCTGCTACAAAAAGGTGCTGGCCTGTGGATATGGAGACGGGGCATATGATGTAGCTGCGTTCTCCGAGACAGAGGGTGTGCAGGAGGCAGTGGATTCGGAGGAGAATGGTTCGGACGGCGCGACCACAGAGGTCACATCCGAGGCGATAGATGGTCAGGAACCTGCGGAGACAGAGGATAATGATGGGGCTGGAGACATGGATGAGCCGGAAGAGGAGCCTGTGGAAGAGCCTGCTGATTCCGAGGTTGCGGAACCGGAGGAGACAGGAGCACCGGAGGAGAGCACCGGGCCGGTCCAGCCTGAGGAGACAGGAGCGCTGGAGGAGGGCACAGAGCCAGTCCAGACTGAGACCACAGAGAAGCCCGAAGATATAGCCGATTCTGAGCAGACAGCTTCCCCGACTCCCGACGAGAGCGGGGAAGCTTTGGAGCCTTCCACAGAGAATCCGGAAGAACAGCCTATTGTGTTCGATGAGGATGAATGGAAGCTGACCTGTGACGAGGCGCATGAACATATTGAGGCTTGCTATCAGCCACTGCTTTGCGGACTGAAAGCGCATGCACATACCGAAGAATGCTATGACGGGGAGCAGAACCTGATTTGCGGGATGGAAGAGCATGAGCATAGTGATATATGTCTGCTGTCCCTGGAGAATCAGCAGAAGATAAGGGAGTTGAATGAGCTGATTGCGGCGCTGCCAGGCCAGGAGGAGATTCTGGAGCAGATACAGATTTACGAGGGACTGGAAGAGGCGGGAGGCGCAGAAGGGACGCCGGACGAAGAGGCTTATGCCGCGTACATGATGGCGCTGATGGCACAGGTGCAGGAAGCGTATGAGGCCTATATGGCGCTGGACGAGGAACTGAAGGAATATGTGGAAGGCGCGGAGTATCTGCTTGCGCTGAGCGGCATACTCAGCGGAGTGACGCTGGAGGAGCAGGAGCAGGTATGGAACCCTATGGAGCCGGATGAAGCCTATATAAATGAAATCAAGATTACCAGCATCAAGACAGGCTCGGCGCCGTTTGACAAAACGGAAGGCCAGGGGAATGATACCACGGCGGATGACATGATCGTCCGCACCTTTGATACGGTCACTTATAATTTCTCGGCGAACATGAAATCCTGGAACGCCTCCAAAAGCTACAGCGAGGCTCGGGTCAAGCTGGAATTCGTTCTTCCGTTGACGGAAAAAGAGGCGGTATTCGACCAGACGGCCATGGCCTGGATGGATCAGACCGAAGGGTACAAACCCGTGCTTACGAAAGAGACGCGTACAATCAATGGCGTAGAGAGGGAGTGCCAGGTACTGACCTGCTACAAATGGCTGCTTCCCTCCACCGGCAATCAGTCGGTTGTCCCCGGCGATTTCGGCGAGAATGTGACCATCAATGTCCTGGCGATGAAAAACGACGAGGAATTCTCTCCCATCATCAGCGCGGCCATGGATGGAGGCGCATGGGACGGACCGTGTGACAAGGAAGGACATAAGATTGACGGCCAGCCTGCTGTGGAGAAAAAGACCGTCACTGCGGATCCGGTAAAGGTAACGGCCGCTCCCAGGTATAACATCCACATAGAGGAAAGCGCTTCCTACAAAGACGACTTTTATTTCCAGGGCGATGAAGCCTGGATGAATCAGTACGGGAATGTGGCTGCCAATACGGATATTTCCGGGTCTGTCCCCGGCCGCATCATGAAGCTGGGCATTACGCTTCAGCTTTACAATGACAATGAGGCCAAGGGGCTGAAAGGCATCGAGCTGCCTACGGGGGATATTACCTTTGATCTGGAGGTATCCTCCAGATATACAATCAATACACCGGCACCGGGCACTGGTTATAAGCAAGAAGATGAGATTGACACCAGTAACGAGTATCGGCCCCTTCTGTGGAGCTATGGTCAGAACTGGTGGAGAGAATTCGGAGCACAGAATACGGATGGCCGTGTGCTTTACGATTCACTGGCCTGTGCTCCGCATGCACCGTACAGTGCATGGTCCTCTCATGATGATGATACCAACTGCTGTTACCAAAGCGGAACATGGAATGCGGTACAGGACAGAGGAACAGGGACAATCCATATAACGGTCAGCGGCTACGAAATCAATCCGGATCAGATGCCAATCATCAACGGTGACAAATCCAGTGGAAGCTATGGCAAGAATGTAGGCTGCTTCTCCTCAGGAGCCATCTGGATTGTCCAGCCCTTTAATACCATAACCGGTGAAAGTCATGGTATGGAACCGAATTTTGATGTGGTAAACACCTATGGACAGGGTGCTTTTGCCACAACGGTGAAAGACGTGAATCTGAGAGCCACTACCTTAAGCGGAGATACGGTGGAGCAGGGAGTAAACGGCTTTGCGCAGATGGTTACGGAGGATGATGATAAAACCCGTACCCTGGAGCTGACCCTTCCCGGCCTCCTGCAGAACAGAGTCCGCTACGCCTCCGCCACAGAGCCAAGAAGTAAAGGCTCCGGAGTGGATGATAACCGGGACGGCAGCGACTATGCCGCGGTAGGGGCGGATTTGTATCTGATGAGCGGTTTCTCCTATAACGCAAACAGAGAGGAGGACAATCAGCTTTATCTGGGAACGAACCTGACCAAATTTTATGGAAGCGCCATAGAGCTGGACGATGATGACTGGTTTACTGACTTCAGTGGGGGCGCAAGCCTTAACGGACAATGGGAGGGTGACGGCGTAAAAAATTATATACGAATCCGCTATGCCACAAAACCGGACGGAAAGGACTGGACGAGTGACGATGAGCTTAAGACTACCTATGAAGAAGACCTTGTATTTTATGAAAAGC
>CAOOJO010000072.1 GCA_948496895.1 uncultured Acetatifactor sp.
GGGGCCGAGACAGAAAAACGGGTTTATTCTTCTGTCAGTTCATCGAATTCACAGTTGTCGAGGTATTCGTCAAACGCTTCCGCCACATTTTCATATTCATCGTCATCCTCGATATAATCCAGCACAGGCTCCTCATTGGGGTCATCGGGATTCTCGCTGTAGCGGTAGAACCAGACCTCGCCGTCCTCATTCTCCCCGTTCTCATCTATGGGGAGGAGCACGATATAGTCTTTTTCCTCCACTGTCAGGATTGTGATTACGGCGCAATTGACTACGGAGCCATCGTCCAACTCCAGCTCCACTGTCATCTCCTCATCCTCGTAGTCGTTTTTCTTTCCCATGGAAAAACCTCCTCTCTGCCCCCTATTATACTCGACTTGCCGCCGCAGCGCAAGGAGAGAATCCGCCCGGGCCGTAAAAATATGTCGGAAAATACAATTTTACCTTTCTATTGCCCTGGTAGTGTGATATAATCACAATACCTATTGAATGAAACGGAATATGGAGGGGAAGCGATGACAAAAACATTTTCGCATAAGCAGCCGTACCCTTTAGGGGCCCACACAGAGGGCGGTGGAGTTCGTTTTTCCTTCGTGTCCAGGGCAGAGTCCTGCGGAATCCTGCTGTACGACAGGCGCACGGGCAGCCTGTTGGAGAAGATTCCTTTTGATGAGGAGGACAGGATCGGCGATGTCTACTGCAGGACAGTGAGCGGCATAGACACGAAAGTCTGCACTTATCTTTTCTATGAGGGAGATGAGGAGGGGGAGCGCCTGATTCCTGACGAAAGAGGGCGGGTATTCCCCAAACGCCTTCCCTATGGAAAGCAGTACACCGCGGAAGACAGGAAGGCGGGCTTCCTGACGGAAGAGTACGACTGGGAGGGGGACGCGTTTCCCCGGATTCCTTACCATCAGGTGGTCGCGTACTGTCTGCATGTCAGGGGGTTCACGAAGCATGCCTCCTCGAACGTGGAGCACCGGGGCACCTTTGCCGGAATAAGAGAGAAAATCCCTTATCTGAAGGAAATCGGTATCACTACCCTGGAACTGCAGCCCGCATATGAATTCACGGAAATCCCTCTGAAGGAGGAGCCTTCACAGAAGCGGCCCCATGTGATGGATGCCGGCGCGGCACAGCCCACCGGGAAGGAGCTGAACTACTGGGGCTATAAAAGAGGCTGCTACTACGCGCCAAAGGCCGCCTATGCCGCCTCCGGCGACGCTGCCGGCGAGTTCAGGGAACTGGTGAAGGCGCTCCATGGAAACGGCATGGAGCTGGTGATGCAGTTCTATTTTCCAAAGGACGTAAAGCGCAGCGAGATTCTGGAGATTCTGTGCTTCTGGGTGCTGGAGTACCATGTGGACGGCTTCCATCTGCTGGGGGAGAACCTGCCCATGGACATGCTGGCCAGGGACGACGCGCTGGCGGATACGAAGCTGTGGTATTATGGCTTTGACGAGGACGGCATCTACGGAAGGGACGGACAGCCCCGGTATCCCCACATCGCCGAGTACAATGACGGGTGGTATTACGACATGCGCAGGTTCCTGAAGGGCGACGGGAACATGCTGGGAAGCGTGCTCTATCATATGCGCCATATCCCCCGGAGGGCAGGCGCGATTCATTATCTGACGAATTATTACGGCTTCACCCTGGCGGACCTGGTGTCCTATGACTATAAGCACAATGAGGAGAATGGAGAGGGGAACAGGGACGGCAGCGACTACAACTGCAGCTGGAACTGCGGGGACGAGGGCGCTACCCGCAGGCGAACTGTCAGAGAGCTGCGCCTGCGGCAGATGAAGAATGCCATGTGCCTGATTCTGCTGGCCCAATCCACGCCGCTGATCTTCATGGGGGACGAATTCGGCAATTCCCAGAGAGGGAACAATAACCCCTACTGCCAGGACAGCGCGGTGACATGGCTGGACTGGAGAGGGATAGAGCGGAATGCGGAGCTGCATGCGTTCTGGAAGTTGCTGGTGGGCTTCAGACGGCGCAATCCGATCCTGCGGCCCCAGCGGGAGCTGCGCCTCATGGATTCCTTGGCCTGCGGCTATCCGGATATGTCCTATCACGGGCAGTATGCCTGGAGGCCTGAGACGGAAGGGAACTACAGACATATAGGCATCATGCTGTGCGCGAAGTATGCCCAGGCCAGCGAGGACTGTGACGGCCAGTTCCTGTACCTGGCTATGAATATGCACTGGGAGAGCCATGCCCTGGCGCTGCCAAAGCTCCCGAAGAGGATGGAATGGGAACTGGCGTTCTCCACCCAGCCGGACAGCGCCGGACAGAGCGATGGGAGTGAGGACAGCGACTGGCTCTTGCGGGAGGTGCCGCCCAGGAGCATCGCCATGTACGTGGCAAAGGAAGGAGAGCATTCCTAGAAAAAGGCATTCCCAGAAGAAGCGCATTCCTGGAAGGAGGGCATTCCCAGAAGGGAGAGAGACTGGCACGGATTGACGGAAATACGCATATGATACCTTAAATATATCATATGGAGAATGATATGAACTGCATATTTTTGCTGTTGCTGCTCGGCTGCTGCGGCGGTTGGGGAACTGACTGCGGCTGCGGAGATAGCTGTGGCCGCGGGAATGTGATGGACTGTGGCTGCGGGCAGGGCTGCCGTCAGGAACGCCGCGCCGACTGCCGCGGAAACGAAAGGCCCTGCCGCGAGCCCCGCAATGAGGGTTGCAGGAACGAAAGACCCTGTTGTGACCCCTGCAATGAGGGACGCAGGAACGAAAGACCTTGCTGTGATCCCTGCAATGAGGGACGCGGAAATGAGAGGCCCTGCTGCGGACCCGAGGCAGATGGCTGCGCCCGGGAGGAGAGGGACTGCGGCTGTGACGCGCCCTCGTCAGGCATGATTCCGCCCCCCTGGCAGGAATACCCCAAATTCCCCCGCAGGGAC
The DNA here is from genome assembly GCA_948496895.1 of uncultured Acetatifactor sp. GTDB lineage: Bacteria > Bacillota > Clostridia > Lachnospirales > Lachnospiraceae > Acetatifactor. Next base: position 2,924 of record CAOOJO010000072.1, read on the forward strand.
AATGGAGAGGACTGTGGATGTGAGCAGTAGGCCCCTCCGCGGAATCGGATAAGAACAGGAAAAGGCGGTCCCCATGGAGGTTGACCGCCTTTTTGGCACCCTTTTTTTGGAAAAGGTATTTAAAACAGGAAACGATTATGCTATAATAGGGTCATGTGCTGTGGAACGGAGGTTTTGGCATGGACAAGTATGTGGCATATGTCTCTACTTATACCCAGGGAGACAAGAACGGAATAAAAATATATGATGTGGATGTGGAGAAGGGCCGCTTCGTGGAGAAGGACAAGGTGGAGATCACCAACTCCTCCTACGTGACGATTTCCCACAATGGGAAGTATCTGTACTCCATCACGGATTTCGGAGTGGAGTCCTATCTGATTTTGCAGGACGGCAGCCTGGAATTCATCAATTTCGCGTCCATCAACGGCATGCGGGGATGCTATTTGTCCACGGATTACACGGACAGCTATCTGTTCGTGGCCGGTTATCATGACGGGAAGCTGACGGTGCTGAAGCTGGCGGAAGACGGTTCCGTAGGCGATATCACGGATGAAGTCTATCATAAAGGGCTGGGCATCATCGCGGAGCGCAATTCCAGACCTCATATCAACTGCGCCCGGATGACCCATGACAACAAGTACCTGCTGGTGGCGGATCAGGGCATGGATCATGTGAAGGTGTACCGCTTCGATGTGACGCTGGGCAAGGTGGCGCTGGCGGACATCGTCCACAGTGAGCTGGACGCCAACCCCAGGCATATCAAGATTTCCAGGGATGGGCACTATATCTATATCGTAAATGAATTCAAATGCACCATCGATGTGTTCTCCTATGAGGAGAAGAGTGGCCAGCCCATCTTTGAGAAGCTCCAGACGGTGTCCACCTGCGAACAGGAGATGGGCAGCTTTAACGCGGCCAGCGCGCTGACCTTTTCCGATGACCACAGATATCTGCTCAGCAGCAATGCCGGGGCCAATTCCGTGGTGCTGTTCGAGGTGGAGGAGGAGACGGGGCATCTGCGGGAAATTTTCGAGCTGCCTGTGGGCGGAGAGTATCCGAAGGACGCCAGCCTGTTCCCCAACAATAAGTTCCTCGTGTCCCTGAACCATGAGTCCAACAGCATGACATTCTTCCATGTGAACGTGGAGAAGGGGACGATGATTATGAATGGGCCGCCTATCAAGGTGGACGTACCGAACTGCATTACATTCCACAAATTATGATTTTGAATGGGTTGCTTAAAGCGGCAGCCCATTTTTTCTGTGCGCAGGCCCCAATGGGAAGCTTGTGAGAAAGGAAGCGACTGAGAATGGCTGGTTCGACTTATGGAACTGTTTTTAGGATTACTACCTGGGGGGAATCCCATGGGAAGGCCCTGGGGGTGGTCATTGACGGCTGTCCCGCGGGGCTGCCTTTGGCGGAGGAGGATATCCAGCGCTATCTGGACAGGCGAAAGCCCGGCTCCAGCAGCATCACCACCCAGAGGAAGGAGGAGGACGCGGTGGAGATTCTCTCCGGCGTGTTTGAGGGCAGGACCACCGGCACGCCCATCTCCCTGATGGTGCGCAACACCTCCCAGATTTCCAGGGACTACAGCGAGATAGCCTCCTGCTACCGCCCGGGCCATGCGGACTATACCTTTGACGAGAAATACGGCTTTCGGGACTACCGTGGCGGCGGCCGCTCCTCCGGCAGGGAGACCGTGGGGCGGGTGGCGGCGGGGGCCGTGGCCTGTAAGATTCTGGAGCAGCTGGGGGTGCGTGTGTGGGCCTATGCCCGTGCCATCGGCCCCATCCAGGCGGATATGGAGCGCTTCGACAGAGCCGTGAGCCTGCGCGCGCCCACGGCCATGCCGGAGGAGACGGCGGACGCGGCGGCTGTGGAATATCTGGAGCAGGCGAAGCGGGAGACGGATTCCGTGGGCGGCGTAATGGAATGCGTCGTGCAGGGGCTTCCCGCGGGGATAGGGGATCCTGTCTTCGAGAAGCTGGACGCTAACCTGGCAAAGGCCGTCATGTCCATCGGCGCGGTGAAGGCAGTGGAAATCGGTGACGGGATTCAGGTGGCCTCCAGACGTGGGAGTGAGAATAATGACGCTTTCCACATGGAAGACGGAGCCGTAACAAAAACTACCAACCATGCGGGCGGCATCCTGGGCGGCATCAGCGATGGGGACACTGTGGTGGTGCGGGCCTATGTGAAGCCTACCCCCTCCATCTATTCAGGGCAGCGGACGGTGAACCAGAACGGCGAGGAGATTGAGGTCCATATCAAGGGACGGCATGACCCGATCATCGTGCCCAGGGCCGTGGTGGTGCTGGAGTGCATGACGGCGCTGACGGTGCTGGACGCCATGCTGGTGAATATGTCCGCGCGGCTGGACCGTATTGCGGATTTCTATGCCCGGATTCGGGAAAGCGCCGGAACCGGGAAGACGAAGGCTGCGGATGTGAACCCAAATGGCAAGGAGGACAGATAGATGTACAGAATCTTAAAAACGGAAGGAAGAGCAAAGCGGGCGGAGCTTGTGACAATCCATGGCACGATTCAGACCCCCGTGTTCATGAATGTAGGCACCGCGGCGGCCATCAAGGGGGCAGTTGCCACCTCGGATTTGGAGCAGATCGGAACCCAGGTGGAGCTGTCCAATACCTACCACCTCCATGTGCGCCCCGGGGACAGGGTGGTGAAGCAGCTGGGCGGGCTGCACAGGTTCATGTCCTGGGACAGGCCGATTCTCACGGATTCCGGCGGCTTCCAGGTGTTCTCCCTGGCGGGCCTGCGTAAGATCAAAGAAGAGGGCGTCTATTTCAACTCCCACGTAGACGGCAGGAAGATTTTCATGGGGCCGGAGGAGAGCATGCGGATTCAGTCCAACCTGGCCTCTACCATCGCCATGGCATTTGATGAGTGCGCCCCCAGCAAGGCGGACAGAAAGTATGTGCAGGCCTCCGTGGACCGCACGGCCAGATGGCTGGAGCGCTGCAAGCGGGAGATGATACGGCTGAACGGCCTGGAGGATACGATTAACCGTGAACAACTGCTCTTCGGAATCAACCAGGGCGCGGTGTACCCGGACATCCGTATAGACCACGCGAAGCGGATATCCGAGATGGAGCTGGACGGCTACGCGGTGGGCGGGCTGGCCGTGGGGGAGACTCATGAGGAGATGTACCACATCCTGGACGAGGTGGTGCCCTACCTGCCCCAGGACAAGCCCACCTACCTGATGGGCGTGGGCACGCCGGCCAATATCCTGGAGGGCGTGGAGCGGGGCATAGATTTCTTCGACTGCGTTTACCCTACCAGGAACGGCAGACATGGACATCTGTATACCAACCAGGGGAAGATCAACCTGTTCAACGCCAGGTACGAGCTGGACGACCGCCCTATCGAGGAGGGCTGCGGCTGCCCTACATGCCGGAGATATTCCAGGGCTTACATCCGGCATCTGCTGAAGGCGAAGGAGATGCTGGGCATGCGGCTGTGCGTGCTGCATAATCTGTATTTCTACAATACCATGATGAAGGAAATCCGGGACGCGCTGGAGGCCGGGGAGTTCTCGGCTTATAAGAAGCGGAAGCTGGAGGGGATGGCGGCTTCCTGCCACAATAGAGAGCCGGAATAAAATTTCCCCAGCCCCTTGACCGATTGGCTTTTTTTGTGTATTATACTTATTTAGACAAGTTACGAACGTCTGGCCACAGGCAGATGTTAGAATGGAGGAAAGATGGGTATATTATTGACTGGAGCGGATGCGGCGGCAGGAGCGGGCGGAGCTGGCCTGATAAGCATGCTCCTTATGTATGCTGTGATTATCGGCGCAATGTGGTTCTTCCTGATGCGCCCTCAGAACAAGGAGAAGAAGAGGGTGGCTGCCATGCTGGCGGCGTTGGAAATCGGGGATGTGGTGCTGACCACATCGGGCTTCTATGGCGTCGTAATCGATATGAAGGACGACATGGTCATCGTAGAGTTCGGCAGCAACAAGAACTGCCGCATCCCCATGGAAAAGTCCGCTATCAGCCGTGTGGAAAAGGCCGGGGAGGGCTGATGGATTGCTTTCGTGCGGCGTAATCCGCTGAGGAAAAGGGTCTGTACTGACAGGTACAGGCTTTTTTGCATATGGAGATTCCTTGATTCTTTATAATATTTTGTTGATATTTGTTCCTAAATCAGTTATGATTATAAATATTGCCCGCGCTTTAGCGGAACCGAAAGGCGTGGAAACAGCATCGGGAATCGCTTCCGCGGGAAGAAGTCAGCGGCATGACGCCGCGCGGAGGAAAGGAAAACGAATATGGAATTACATATCACATGCATTCCCGGCGACGGCATCGGGCCGGAAATCGTCAGGGAAGCTAAGAAGGTTCTGGAGAAGACAGCAGCCGTATACGGCCATAAAATGGTATTCGAGGACATCCTCATGGGAGGGGCATCCATCGATGTGCATGGCGTGCCCCTGACGGAGGAGGCCGTTGCGAAGGCGAAGGCGGCGGACGCGGTGCTCATGGGCTCCATCGGCGGAGATACCACGAAATCCCCCTGGTACAAGCTGCCGCCCAATCTGCGCCCGGAGGCAGGGCTTCTGGCCATCCGTAAGGCCCTGAATCTGTTCGCGAACCTGCGGCCCGCTGTGCTGTATGACGAGCTGGCTGGAGCATGCCCTCTGAAGGTGGAGATCAGTAAGGCGGGCTTCGACATGCTGATCATGCGGGAGCTTACCGGCGGATTGTACTTTGGAGAACGAAAGACCGTAGAAGAGAACGGGGTGCGCAAGGCCATCGATACCCTGACCTATGACGAGAACGAAATCCGCCGCATCGCCATCAAGGGCTTCGACATCGCCATGAAGCGCCGCAGGAAAGTCACCAGCGTTGACAAGGCCAATGTGCTGGACTCTTCCAGGCTGTGGAGGAAGGTGGTGGAGGAGGTGGCCGCGGATTATCCCGAGGTGAAGCTGGAGCATATGCTGGTGGACAACTGTGCCATGCAGCTGGTGAAGGATCCGGCTCAGTTCGATGTGATACTGACGGAGAACATGTTCGGCGACATCCTTTCCGATGAGGCCAGCATGGTCACCGGCTCTATCGGGATGCTGGCCAGCGCCAGCTTAAACGACAGCAAGTTCGGCCTCTATGAGCCCAGCCACGGCTCCGCACCGGACATCGCGGGGCAGGACATCGCGAATCCTATCGCCACGGTGCTCAGCGCCGCCATGATGCTGCGCTACAGCTTCGACCTGGACAAGGAGGCGGATGCAATAGAGACGGCGGTAAAGCAGGTGCTGAAAGACGGCTACCGTACAGGGGACATTTATTCCGATGGCTGCGAGAAGGTAGGCTGCCGCAAGATGGGGGATTTGCTTGCGGAGCGGATTCGTTAGTGTGTGCCGCATTGGATGATAGGGAAAATAAATGCAGCAACAGGATAGAAAGGTGAGAAAAAGATGAGAAGTGATTCGGTAAAGACGGGCACCGCACAGGCGCCCCACAGAAGCCTGTTTAACGCTCTTGGATACACAGAGGAGGAGAGGCAGCGTCCGCTGATCGGCATTGTCTGTTCCTACAACGAAATCGTGCCCGGCCATATGAACCTTGACAAGATAGCGGAGGCCGTGAAGATGGGCGTGGCCATGGCGGGGGGGACTCCCATCATGTTCCCGGCCATCGCGGTGTGCGACGGCATCGCCATGGGGCATGTGGGCATGAAGTATTCCCTGGTGACCAGGGATTTGATAGCGGACAGCACGGAGTGCATGGCTCTGGCCCATGGCTTCGACGGCCTGGTGTGCATCCCCAACTGTGACAAGAACGTGCCGGGCCTGTTGATGGCGGCGGCCCGGGTGAACATCCCCACCATTTTCGTGTCAGGCGGCCCTATGATGGCTGGACGGATTCATGGGCAGAAGAAGAGCCTGTCTTCCATGTTCGAGGCCGTTGGCAGCGTGGCCGCGGGAACCATGACCATGGAGGAGCTGTGCGAGTATGAGGAGAAGGTATGCCCTACCTGCGGCTCCTGCTCCGGCATGTATACGGCCAATTCCATGAACTGCCTGACGGAGGCCATCGGCATGGGCCTGAAGGGCAACGGCACCGTGCCCGCGGTGTATTCCGAGCGCATCCGCCTGGCCAAGCACGCGGGCATGAAGATCATGGAGCTGGTGGAAAAGGACATCAGGCCCCGTGACATCATGACCGAAAAAGCGTTCATGAATGCCCTCACCGTGGACATGGCCCTGGGGTGCTCTACCAATTCCATGCTCCATCTCCCTGCCATCGCCAGAGAGGCCGGGGTAGATTTAAATCTGGACATCGCGAACGAGCTGTCCGCTAAGACTCCTAACCTGTGCCATCTGGCCCCGGCAGGCCCCACTTACATGGAAGACCTGAACGAGGCGGGCGGCGTCTACGCGGTGATGAAGGAGCTGACGAAGAAGAATCTGCTCAATCTCGACTGTATGACCGTGAACGGCACGCCC